>JAYELB010000085.1:0-17319 GCA_034717055.1 Methanobacteriota archaeon | reverse complement strand
CGGTTGCGATCATCAATGCCCCAGTGGATGCCAACTACACGGATCTGATACTGGACGCCTGCCGCGACGCCCTCTGCTTCGGGGTGAGCAGCATGACCTGCTACCAGATCAGGGACGGGCTTAATGTGTCATCCGCCGTGAAAGAGCAGTATCCGGACCTGCCAGTGATCTGGGGCGGCTACCATCCCACCACCCAGCCAGAACAGACGCTTGCGAACCCCAATATCGATATCGTGGTCAGGGGGCAGGGCGAGATCACATTTAAGGAGGTTGTGGCGCGACTACACTCCGGTGAGACCCTGGAGGAAATGATAGAGGTTTCCCACAAGGCGGATAAAGTTGAAACATCGGAGCAACCAAAAGGTTTATCGTACTCAATCCCCTCCTGAAACCATAATGGCGGCCATCTCACTCCTGCTTGGCACAGCACTTGCAGGTTTCCTCGCATTCCTTGCAGGGGTCTTCGAGGACAGTGAATCAAACGCGGGTTCTGCGAGCAATCCGAACTCGCAGGTGCAGCTTGCACCGCAGATCGGAAATCGGCATCGTTATTTCAATAAAGCAATCTCTGGCGAGCCTCCGGCAAACGCGCTCTGGGCAACAACCGCTGCAACGATCGCATATCTCTTAACAGCGCATTTTGGAGGGGATGCATTCTCTGTGCTGGTCGCATCGATCATCGGAGCCGCAGCTTCCACACTGCTACTATGCGCTTATGGCGTATTATCTCACATTTCAAGGATTGCGAGCATGAAGAACTTTGAGCAGACGCTGTACTGGGATTCCCTGCTCACACCACTACCCCTTGATGCTGCGTTTGGATTCTTGACCGCGCTTATGCTTACCCTTTTAGCCTTTGCCGCGCACAGTCTGCTTGGAAATCCATTTTCAGTCCCGCTCCTTGCGTTCTTCTTCGGGATAACGATCGGAGCAATAGGGTCATCCACAGGCGACATATATTACGGCGCAGAGCGGCTCTACCAGCATTACATATTTGGTTCGGGCATCCCGATCTCTGTTCAGGGCGATATCGATGTGAAGGGGGAATACGGCTACCGCAACTCTGTGGACACGCCGTACTTCACGATGCGGTTTGGGGGGCTGGTCACAGGTCTTGCTTTTGGTATACTCATCTTTCTTGATGCATGGAGCAGGTTGTTCACATTTGCCGGAGTTTGGACTAGTGTTATCGTTGTGTCGGTGCTTGTTCTGATTATTCTAATATTCATATACTTGCTTGAGGTATATACCCGGAAGAGATACGGACGATATACTGAGGACTGAAATATGGTAGACCCGTTAATAGCCACAATCATGATAATTGCAGGCGGCGTTCTCGTCGGAGTCTGCGTCCACTTCATCCCGGCGAGCGCAACAGGCGCAATGGCTGCCGCAACAGGTATCGCAACAGGACCGAGCATGCTCTCAGCGGGCGCCGGTCTTACTGGCATCTATGCCGCGGCATACAACATCGATTCCGGGCTTGCGCTGGTCATCGTATCCGGCGCGGTCGGATCTGCCCTGATGCTTCTGATAACGATTCTCTGCGGGAATATCATGCTTGCATTCGGCATAGGTGCTCCACCGGTATCAGGTCAGACCGCATCAGGAAAATCCACGTTCGGCGGCACAAAGGACATCATCACTGGTTTTGAGCAGGAGGGGTACGCATCTCCCGGAACCGATGGTCACGGCATGCCCTTCCAGACTGCTGTGAGCGGCACAATCGGCGCGCTCATGGGCGGCGCTGGCGGCGCTCTTGTCTTTTATGCGGTGCATTCGATGACTCTGCCAGCAATTTCCACTGAGAATGCGGTAACACTTGCAGGAATCGTTGCTGCTGGTGTGTTCCTGATAAACAGCGTACTTCCAGCTTATGTGCTTGTTGGAAAGACAGAGGGGATGTTTGACATGAAGATCAGGAGTATGCACAGGACGTTTATCAGCTGCCTTGTCACATCCTCGATTGTGGCATGTGTAATCTATGCGGTCTGCGAGCTTGCAGTCTCCGGGGTGATAGTGTGAAGGAGATACAGATCCACACACTCTTTGGAGCGGCACTATTAAGCGGCATAGCAGGGATCCTTCTGATCGGGCACGGGATATCGATCGGAATCGTATTTCTCTGGCTTCCGTTCTTATCTGCTGCAAACTCGGTTCGTGGCATGGCAAAGTACGGGCTCGGTACTGGAAATGCATCCATTGGTTACTGGGGGACTGCTGTTGGCGCAACATCCGCGTTCATAGCATCGCTCTGTTGCGGATCAACGCCGCTGCCGCTTTTGTATACGGCAACGGTTGTCACAATCTCGCTTGTGATCGGTCTTGCCACAGGGGTACTTGCAGATAAGGTGATACGGATGAAGATTCCGAGAATCGAGCTGAACAGTGCGGTCATCGCGGTGTCCACTGCCTTGATCACGGCAGGATCTCTCCTGATCCTCGGAAGCAACTATGGTTTATATCCATTTATTTACATAATAATTACACTTGCGGTGCTGCATCCATACAACGCCAGCACCGGTGCCGGCGAGAACCAGAAGCGCACATTGATGCTCGCTCTTGTCGAGGCATGCATGACAACGCTTGTGATCGGAATCGTTGCGATGCTTGCAAGCAAATCAGCGATGCCGATCTCGGATGATGTGGCAATCGTTGTGGTGAGTGCATGTGGACTCCTATTGGCGGTCGTTGCATGGTACAGGCTGGTTAAATCCGATATCTATGAGATAAGGTGGACCGGATATTCACCTGCGGAGCATTGAATCATGTACGTGATAGTAGACCCGGACGTAAACGTTGCAATCGACCCTGCAAGCGGCATCGCAGCCGAGATGAACCCCGTGCAGCCGATTGCGAATATTGCGGAGCTATCCGACCGGATCGAAGAGATCGAACGCGCCGCAATCGATCTTGTGGATTCGCTGAATCCCGCCACAGTACCGTATCCGTCGTATCCGAATCGCGAGGGGATCTACCTGAACCTCGGGAGGGTTTCCAATGCTGTGATCGGTTTCATTCTCGGGCTTTTTGCGGTTGCTATTCTGTTGATTCTTGCAGGAGGTCTGTGAGATGGGTTGGCCCGCTGTATCAGGTGAGTTCACGGTTGGCGATGAGAAGAACCAGATAGTACTGGTAACGCTTGGAAGCAGCATTGATGTATCAGGAGTAATCGACAAAATAGCGATTTCCGGAACGATGAAGACTGAGAATATCGGGATTGAGAAGGTGATTGCAAACATAATCTCAAATCCCTGTATCAGGTATCTCATCATCTGCGGAGCCGAGGTTCACGGACATCTTGCTGGTGATGCATTCCTTGCAATACACAAGTCAGGAATCGATGAGAAGAACCGGATCGTCGGCGCATCCGGCGCAATCCCGTTCATCTCGAATCTAACCTCAAAGGAGGTTGACCGGTTCAGGGAACAGGTCGTCGAGATCATTGACCTGGTGAATGTCGAAGATATGGGGCAGATCGAGCAGGCGATTAATTCCTGTGCTCCAAAGGACCCGTTTCCTGCAGAACCGATGATCGTTACCCTTGGAAAGGCCGCACAAGCAGATAGGGGGAGCGACACAATCCTGACGCCGGAAGCGGTCTCGATAGAGTCGAGACTGCGCAGCCTTGAGCAGGAAGTGAAGGATCTTGGTAAACTGAACAAATTTATGTCAGGCGTGGTATCCGGAATCTGGCAGGGGTTGACGTCTGGTTTTGTTGTCACATTGTTAATCTTTGCAATCAGGAGGTTTTTATGAGAGACGAAAAAGAAAAAGAGATGATCCCTGAGCTCCACACACCGAATACACGGGAGGTCGAGCGGATGACCGAGAGCATAAAACGGCGGGCACTCCTGATCGGCAGGGATCAGCGCACGTACTCAGGGATCTACGGGACGAGGATCTATCTTGTGATCGGGTTTCTCTGTGCGTTGTTGCTGATGCTTGTTGGTGCGGGAGGATTCTGAGGAGGGTTTGTTATGGATTACGAGAAGATGATGAAACGGTTGGACCGGGCTGAGGAGAATATCGAGTTTGCTGGCGCAGAGATCATTCAGAGCAGGGGAACAATGATCGGACGGTGTATCGGGGTTACCCTGGGCGCTGTCGCTGCACTGATAATGGTGAGTCTTTTGGGGTGGTAGCATGTTCAAATTCGCACGAAAACAGCAGGTAATCGAGATCGGAAATGTTACGATCGGTGGGCAGATCGGCGAGAACCCGACCGTAATCATTCCCACGATCTTCTATGACGGACAGAATATCGTTGATGCCGGCTCCGGTACATTCGACAAAGAAAAGGCAGAATCGCTGATTGCGGAGGTCGAGGAAGCCTGCGATGCCACAAACACCCCGTATATATTCCAGGTGGTTGGCGTGACCTCTGATCTCATGATCAAAGGGCTCGACTTTGTGGCTGACCGTACAGATGCGCCGCTCATCGTTGATTCGGCGGATCTCGAGGCGAGGCTTGTAGGACTCTCGCATGCAAGCGAGCAGTTCGGCAGCAGGACGATGTACAACGCCATAAACATGATGATCGAGAAGCCAGAGATCGATGCTCTCTCTGAATCACAGATCGAGGGCGTTGTCATCCTCGGCTTCAACATGCAGGATCCGTCAGTCAAGGCACGAATCGAGATGCTCGAAGACGGCGGCGGGTTTGTTGATAAAGGACTCCTCGAGATCGCAAAGGAGTGTGGCTTTGAGAAGATCCTGTACGATCCCGGAGTGCAGCCGTTCGGACAGGGCGCAGGATCATCATTCAGGCTGCTTTATGCAGTAAAATCCTTGTACGGGCTTCCAACTGGCGTCGGAGCCCACAATGTCCCGTCATCATGGGCGTATCTCAAGAAACGTGACCCGGAGATCAGAAGGATCTGCGACATATCTGCAAACGCAATTGGCATCGTGATGGGCGCGAACTCGCTCTTTATAGGACCGATCGAGAGTGCGAAGTATGCCGCTCCGGTCGTTGCAATGGCTGACATTCTCACTGCTGATTCCGTAAATGACTTCGGAATCGAACACGCAGAGAAACACCCGTATGAACTGGCTTGAAGGGGTGCAGGCACCATGGTAACCTTTGGAATCGAATTTCTGGCAAACGAACCAGCAGAAAAGCTCTCAGAGATCGTGAGACTGTCAGAGGAGAACGGTTTATCCTACGCATGGATAACTGATCATTATAACAACAGGGACGCATTCTCACTTCTGACATACATCGCAGCAAGGACCGACTCCATAAAACTCGGACCTGGCGTTACAAACCCGTATACCAGAACCGCACCACAACTCGCATCAGCGATCGCGACCCTGCATGAGGTATCGGACGGACGTGCGGTTCTTGGCATAGGGCCCGGCGATCGGATCACGTTTGAGAAGCTTGGAATCGAATGGATGCGCCCGGTCCGGACTGTCTGGGAGACTGTAGCTATCATACGGCAACTGCTTGCCTGCAAAAAAGTCTCGTACAACGGGGAGATCTTCAAGACCCAGGACGCGAAACTCGATTTTGCAACAGATCTGTCAGATCTGCCCGATGTACCGGTTTATATCGGAGCGCAGGGTCCGAAGATGTTGCATCTTGCCGGCGAAGTTGGAGACGGAGTGCTCGTGAACGCATCGCACCCGCTTGACTTTGCAGAGGCGATACCTGCGCTGAAGGCAGGAGGTGCCGATCTTGCAACGTTTGACATCGCTGCATATACGAGTTTTTCGATAGCGGATCGTAAGGACGATGCTATATCGGCTGCAAAGCCGGTTGTTGCCTTTATTGTTGCGGGATCGCCGCCCGGCGTACTTGAGCGCCACGATATCCCACCGGGGGACGTCGAAGCGGTGCGAAATGGTTTTAAGAAGAGTTTCAGTGACGCAATACGCGCAGTCACAGGTGATATGATCGATGCATTCGCAATCTGCGGAACTCCTGCGGAGTGCATGGACCGAATCGAGGAACTCGTGAATGCAGGGGTCACGCAGGTCATTCCTGGCTCTCCGATTGGACCTGACCGGATACGCGCGATCAGGTCGATCGGAGAGGATATTATTCCTAACTGGAGGTAGAAAGATGAGTCTGATCGAGAAAACCGTAAACGATGCAATTGCAGCGCAGAACGCTGCGGTAGACGCAATAAGAATCCACCGATACGAGGATTTCTTGCTTGAACACGCGAGACCTTATGTAGAGGTTATAAGGAAGATGGAATGTGACAGCGAGCAGTCACGAGAGGCGATCGACCTCTACCAGCAGTCACTGCTCCTCCATTACGACATCTTAACGTCGCTCACCGATACGATAACGCCGTTTGATACTGCGTTTCTCGAGTGGCAGCAGACCCCGATCGTGCTTGAGATCATGTATGAACTCGATAGGGACTTTCGGGGAGCTGTCGAGACGTTCATCGAGACGATCGATGAAGCAGACGATATCATCGGGATCGAGGCAACACGGGTGCACAATGGCTTCTACGGGGTCATATCATCCAGCGATTTTGCAGCGATCCCCGGAAGCGTCTTCAACGTCCTTGCCCGGATCATAGAAAGGGCGCCTATTGAGAAGAAATACAAGCAAACAATCCTTGCCGCAAAATCATGGGGGTTGAATGGAATCTACGTCTTCGGAGATACGTACACCAGAGTTCTTGGCAGCACCGGAAACGTCGCAGAGGCGATAGAAGAGGAGAAGAAGGCTCTGAAGTTGAACTGGGATAAGCCGGTTCAGTCGATGCTGCAGCTGATGGGAGAACTTGGTCACACATCGTATGATCGGTTCAGGTACTTTGAACTCTACCGCGAGAAGTTCCGCGGATATATCGAGAGAGCGTACGATTCCGGGGTGCACCCTGCAAATATCGTGATGCTTCCGACCCACGTTGGTGATATCGGTCACCACATCGGATCGTCATACTACAAGCTGTGCAGGGATGATATGTGCATGGCGATCCTTGAATCGGTCTCAAAGGTGGCAGAGAACACACTCAAAACCGCTCTATCCGAAGGCAAGATCAAAAACCCGTTTGATGTGGGCTATATCGCAACCGGCGCATGTGCGTCTGCGACCGCGGATATCCTTGCATGGGACGGGTTCACGCCTGATTATATCCAGGATATGATGCAGAAGCGATTCAGGAACTTCATTCTGACGCACCCATTCGACAGATCGATGGTCGGCGAACTTCATGTCAATGACTTTCTGGACTTCATCACCAGAGGCGAGCGGGTGAATGCACCGAAACCAAGAGGAGACGGCGGGAAGGTTGCTGGCATACCTATCGATCTCTCACCTGTCAGGGATCATCCTGAGCTCAATCATCCGGAGGCGTATGCGTATCCATTCACAGCCATAACGGTGCGGGCAACAGCGCTTCTGCGGTTCATCGATCAGCCGTGCCTGCTTGCTCCGGAGCCTCCGAGCATCGCCGCGATGGTCAATGCTGTTGCGCTCAATCCCGAGGTTGCGCTTGCGCCTGTGCAGATGTGCAAGAACTGCGCCACAGCACGGTATCTGCCTGCGAAGTGCGATTACTGTATGTCGCCGAAGGTGAATTCGGTGCTGGGGTGATCTGAAGCGCATCAGGATAATCAATCATCCGCCGCGGTGTGGGCACGATGGAGGAGGTCAAGCTCACCTTTGAGGCGATCAACAGCATGATCTCGATATATGGCGAGCAGGAACGGCTCGAGCATATCGATATCCTGCTGTCGTTTTTCACTCCGTATCCCCGCACACGGCTCTACGAAACCGCAATCCGGCACGGTCTCGTCCGCCTCACGACCCTTGAGGAATGGGGCGACTTCGACCAGTTCGATTTCAAGGCGCCGTGGATGCCCCAGGAACTCTATGATCTGGTGCTGGAATTAAGAGCGGGCATGCTCTGGAACTCCGGCTGCGGGTTTAACGAGTGGTGCCGGACGTATTCGAGGATTATGGGGAAGCTGGAAGGGGTGGAGTGAATAGTGAGATCAACCCTCTACTTTATACACACTCTCTGAACTTTTTGCACAGAAATTAAAATCCGGTTGTATGCCCAATTCATGCATTTCCTGAATAACCGCACAAATATTATGACAAATAATCTTGCACAAGACTTCATTCACCTGCGATGTCCATGTCTTACTTCGCACAGAATCGCTGAATTTCGACTTTATCATGTGCACGGTCGTCTCTGTATTGATCCTTGTGGTAATGTTCCATAAAATTGTCACGATTCAACGCGAGAAAGGTGGAAATCAGAGAGAATCCAGATAATTAATCATCGAGTGCACATCTCAACAACTTCTGGATGCATTCTTTATCTTCCTGAAACAGAACGTTGCGTTCTTCATACGTACTTAATTCATTGCTTCTGAAAGTTGATCGGATGTCTTTTTTTGGTGTCACTGATATGATGAAAGAATCCAGCGAAATTTCTTGCTTTTCACCCTTGTCCAGCAATTTCTTAGCCAGATGTTTTTCAATATCCTTTATGTGTCTATGTAGTTGGATTTTCTCATCGTCGAAACCTTTTTCCACACGAACCAGACCTTTTGGGTCTGCGAAGATTATGTGTTGTTTGTCCTCAGTTTTGATCCAGATGACGAAATCTGGATAAAAATTCACAGTCTCAACAAAGAACCCGATACCTTTCTTGGGACGATTTCTCAGTACAAACATCTTCCAATCCGCGAATTTTGATCCGTTGTTGTCAACATAGTCCTTTAAATCCCTTATGAATTGTTTTTCACCCTCATTCAAACCAGTGGGGCTGATTCCATACTTGGGAGAGTTTTCATCGTGTTTGGCGAGTAATGGCTGGTATATATGCTTGTCGAAGTATACGTTCTCGACAAAACCGTTTGTTTCTCCGTGGTAGAGCTTTTCGAGTTTTTCGCCGTCTTTCTTCAATGAGTTGATCGCTTCGACGATGTCTGTTTCTTCCTGGTTGACTGTTACCCTGAACGTCTTGAACTCGAAGTCTCCGTGCGAGTCGTTGAGTTCCATGACGTCCATATTCTTCTTCGTCCACCGGTTTTTACAGCGGTTGTATGATTTCTGGAGGTATTTCTTCAAAATGGAGATTACAATTCCTTCGAGACGCTGGAAGTTTTCGAATGTATTGGGATGGATGTACTCAGGGGGGCATCGGAGGATGTAAGTCCCCGAATCTTTCTTAACGATTTCTCTGAGCACTTCTTTTGAAAAGATCATGTTGCTCCATTCTTTTTGTGTCTTGAACTCGAGGAGGGTGAAGTAGATGTGTGACCAATCCAGCGATTCGATGTACTTGTGGTCGATTATCCGGGAGGTGCTTCCTGATTGCGCACTTATGCCTTCCTGCACCTGGCTCTCAATCCGTTCAATTCTTGGCACAAGGTCTATTTCCACGGGGTTAATCTGCTTATCAAAACGCAATTCGAATAATTGTTCTTTTTTAAATCGGCTTTCATCGACGCAGGGAACGAGAAGCCTCTCTTTCAGATAGTCCTCTTTGATCTTGATGGGGATGGGAAGGTCAACGGTGTTCTCTGTGGATAATCCATCAGCTTTCAGATACTCTCTGAATTGCTCCATGTAGTTCGCTTCGATGCCGAAGATGTTCAGTTTCTCAAGAGTAGGCAAGTTTGCGGGCGGGCTTTCGTTGGGCATCGCCTTACTTCGTTTAAGCGAGTTATGTTTACCGTGCAGCCGGACGCCTCTGCCGAAAAGCTGGATGATTTGAGTTCCTTCGCGCTTTCCAATGTTGAGGAGACCGATGTTAGAAACTCTCAGAGAGTTCCACCCCTCTATGAACTTCTTGGATCCGATGAGCACGTTCACGTCTGAGTTCTTCTGGTTGATGGAATTAAAGAGAGAGCCATTGATTTCATCTTCATCGATGTGGATACCAGTCTCCTCGCCATCGACGTATTTCAAGAATTTCCTATCGTCTCCGATGTCGATGACGCCGAAAAACTTGCCGTCAGAACCGCATCGGAGTGCAATCTCGCCAGCAGCATCCTTGATATTGACGAGGTTGAGGGGCGCGGGGTATTCGCTCTGGAAGATTCGCTTGAGGAGGTCTTCGTAGACCCCCGCTGGTTGGAAGCCGTTTCCCCGGAGATAACTCAACCGTTGTTCAGGATAGGTGGGTGAGAAGAGATCGTTGCCGTTTTCGTCTTCCAGCCCCGAAGTTCCACGAAAGATTTTGCTGATATTCTCGACCGCCCAATTCTTGTCACTGAGTACGCGGTCGAGGAACTTGACAACCTCGAGGATGTCGGATTGGTTCTTTGTGTTCTGGACTTTGCTTCCAACGAATACCCAGAGCGGATCCTCGATTTTATAGGGCGCGATCATGGTTGCGGAATCCTCGGTTGCTTTAAAATCGTCAAGAATGTGTTTCTGCTCGTACAGTGTTAGAAGGTTGGCAAGCATGAGCATCTGTTTGGTTGGCTCAGAGAATTCTTTTACATTCCTGAGGTTGAAGATGCTGTACTCCTTGCCATATCCGTCTTCGTAGAAGTAACGGTAGGAATAGTCGAATATGATGGATTTGCCGTATTTGTGGAGCAGATCATTTGCAGTGCCTTTGGTTGCGGCGGCGACAGCCTGTCCGAATGTTGCGCTGTACTCGAAAGTGAATCCCTCGCTTGCAAGGTCGTCTCTGAAGTACCTCCACCTTTCACCACTGGATCCTTTGTGCCCCTCATCAACGAACACGAGGTTCTTGCTCCCGAAACTCTCGATATCGACGGTGACCCCCTGCCCCTTCTTCTTGTCGGTAAGCTTGTGGATGTCGATGACCTTGACGATGTTTGGGTCCGCGAACTGCGAGAAGTATCCGATGCTTTGTGATTGGAACAGCTCACACGGGATGTCGCTCTTCTGCAGCTCGGCGATGTGTTGATTGGATAGCGACTCTGTTGGCGGGATGAGTAGTATGTTGTCCAGTTTGATGTGGTGAGGACCTCTGTTGTAGCGTAAGAACTGGAGGTAGTTGATATGGAGCAGCAGAGTTTTACCAGAGCCGGTAGCCATCCAGAACGCGAGTTTGCGCAGGTCGTCGTCGGAGAAAGGGGAGATGTAGTCGTTGGATTGTTTCATGAGCGTTTCGACGCTTTTATTCAGGTCATTCTCCAATGCGACCCCATCCTCGAAATAGCGATCAAGGAAGATTTCGGTGAAGAGCACAGACAAATATTGGAAATACTTCAGGCGTAGGGGGGTCTCCCGTTTGGCGCTGATGTGATCCACGTAGCTCTTGATGTTGGAGTCGTACTCTTCGAGCTTTGACTTCACCCGCGGATCAATGTCGGTCTGGGAACAGAGCGCGTTAAACACAAAGCTCCGACCCTCCTCATCAAATCCCTCATCAACGTCCTTCTCTTTCAACAGGTCTTGAAACTGCTTAAAATTCTCCACGCCGAACAGGCGGTTCATGGAGGTGTTGAGCACGAGACGCTCGTCCAGGCGAGCCGCCGTTTTCTTCGCCACTCTCTTTGCCCGTGCCAAGTCTCACGCCCCCATAAGTTTCTTGAACTCGGGTTCGATCGGGCACGCACCTTCCACGATGAAGTCGGCGTTGATGTAGGTCTTTGACGATCCGGATCCATTGAGAATGGTTCCTTCGATGAAGGCTTTATCCGCCTTGAGGTCGATCTCCTCAGTGTTCCGCCAGATGATGGCGATATCGTCCTCGCCCTTTGTTCCGAATACGACCCTGTAGTACGTGCCGTTGTTGTTGAAGGCTCTGATCTGTCTGACATGAATCCCGAGCAGGTAATTGAACGTCTCGACAAGGTCCGCAGTCACTTCCTTCATCTCGTTTCCTTCGGTTATCCTGAGCGTGTAGTTAAACGGCTTACTCATCTTCTCCACGTTCAGCCTGCATGTGCTGTCTCTGGTCTCAAAATCGAGCATGTAGCGCAGGAAATAACCGTCGAGACCGAGAAGCGTGCTCTGGACATCCCTACCACCATTAAACTCGATGTTGTTGAGCGTGTCCTCATACTGCTCAAGAACAATGTACTTGAAGATATGGCTGATGCCGTCATTGGATTGCGGTTTACCGTCCTTCCATTTGTCAGAATACACCACTTTCTGGATGCGGGGTTTCATGACGCTGTCGAAATAGTCCGCCATTTCGACCATGAGGTACTTGCGGTTGCCGCCGTCTTCTTTGTTGAGATTGAGTACGGCGTGGGCGGTGGTGCCGGAGCCGGCGAAAAAATCCATTACTAAATCATTAGAACTTGTGGCCATAGTACAAAACTTGTGGATCAGTCCAACTGGTTTTGGGTTGTTGAAAATTTTATCCCCAAACAAGTTCATAAGATTTTTAGTTCCCTCAGTTGTTGTGCCAACGTCATCCCACCATGTTGTACTTGCTTTTCCTTTTTCTTTTGCTCGACTTAAGTAATATTTTCGACTTATACTTCCATCCCTAATAATTAATTCTCCATTTTCATACAATTCTTGCATGGTTTCCTTTGAATATCTAAAGTACCCCGTTACACCCATAAACGTATAATGCGGATTTCCTTTTGCAGCCCCTCCGGGACCATCAACCGGTGCTGTTTTCCAAGGACCTTTTGGGTCGTTATCAGGATTATAAAAACCACTTAAATCACGAGTCAATCTAAATGAATAGCGATTTTTAAATAGTTCATTTTTGCTTTTTGCATAAAGAACCTGAATGTTGTGGTTAGGTGATATTATCAAATCGTTTGAAATCGAATGCCGAGATTTTTGGCAAACATTTGCAACAAGATTGTTTCGTCCAAAAATTGAGCTTGATAAAGAAACAAGATTCTCCAATTCGTTATCATCGATGCTAGTCAACAAAACTCCACTATTTGATAAAAATCGTGGAACATGCGCCAACCTGTTTTCCATCATAGCCAACCAGCTTGAATGCTGATAATTATCCTTGTACATAAACCCGTCATTCCCAGTATTATACGGCGGATCAATGTAAACACACTTCACCTTCTCCCTGTACGTCTCCTGCATCAGGTTCAGTGCCTGCCAGTTCTCGCTCTTGATCATGAGTCCGCCGACTGTATCGTCGAGGTCGTCAAACGAGGCAAGCAGTTCATCCTTGAACTCCTGATCGAAGAATTTCGTATCAAGCACGAGGTGCGGATGTTTTTTGAGATACGCCTCGCCAATAGACCTGTTCGTGCCGTAAAGAGCCTTCCACTCGATCAGTTGCTCATCATTCCTCAAAATATCCGGATACAGTTTTTCGGGCACGTTGTCGAGTGTCATGCAGTAGTCCCCCCTCATAACAAACTTCTTCTTCTCAAAGAGCCCCTTCTGGAAATCCTCGATCTGCGCAAGGAAATCGATGATCTTCAAGCAGACTGCTTTTATCACCTTTGCCCGTGCAACGTACCGTTCTATGCTCACCTCGTCCCCGGTGCCCAGATCGTCGAGATGGAACACCTCATTCTTGATGTAGAACTCGAGTTCTCGGGTGAGAAACCCTTTCAGGTTTTTGTGGATGAAGTAGTCTGAGGTATTCCGTTTCGTGTATTTTCTCAGGTGCTTCCCGAGTGCAGCCTTATCGTCGGTGCCCCCGTTCAGAGCCGCTTTCAGTCCGGGATTCTGCATGCCCGAAAGGACGGCTTCCACTGTTTTCTCGTTGATGTTGTCCTGTACATTCCTTGTTCCATATTTCTTTTCCTCGTCCTTGCTCAAACCCCGGTACTCAAAGAATATGGTCAGCGTCTTGCTCCGGGGGTCGTAATCCGGATTTTTTTCTGGTTTCAGCACGAAATACCGCTTATCCGACTTGTTGTTGTTCATCGTGCTCTCTGCGTCCAGTATGCAGAAATTGAGGGTATATTCGCCTTCCCTGAACGCGTAGTTCTTGAAGTGCTCCCCGGTTTTGATATAGTACTGGTCATTGTTCGCCCAGTAGAGCATGACTTCCTCACCGTTGTAGGGGATCGCGTATTTCTCGGTCTGCGAATATCTTCGCTGCGAGATGTAATCCCCATCGTCATAGTAGCGTGAAAGGAACTGGTGGATGTGGCTGAAAATCGCATTTTTGTGTTGGTCGGATATAGTATGGTTCTTCGGAGCGGTCTGCATCCGATCCACCTCGTCGGTAAGCTCGGTCTGCCCGGGCGCAGCGAAGTTACCGAATTCTGCGTCCACGATATCGAAGAGTTCTTCGTTGATGAAATGTTCGATCTCGTCGCGTTTCTTGTTCATGATGCGGTATATCCCGAAATCGAGGTCTGCTGAATCCTCAAGCTGGAATAGCGTCGTTAGTAGTTCCGGCAGTTTTTCTTTGTAATCTTCTGGCATGCCTTCTTACCCCCTATATTTACAAATGCGCGTATAATCACAGATTTTGCATGGCTTCCCCGGGCGTGGTGCAAAATCCCGGTGCACGATTCCCTCTATGTTTTTCTCAGCCGTTGTCCTGGCGATGTGGAGCGCATCACCCCCCACGTCCACGGGTTCTGTGGTTGCGTCTTCCAGATATGAGATCGAACCCCGGGTCACAGGCTCTCCGATCATCCTCAAACCCGTTGTGTAAAGCTGCACCTGCCTCGCAGCTTCCTCGGGCGTGGTCACAGTGTCTGACGTCTTGTAGTCCCGTATCTCAATACCCTCGCCGTCGTGCAGTATCACGTCCACCTTCCCCGCAATCGTGGCACGGCAAACCGGGAACTCGATGCGGCTTTCCACTTCCTTGATGTTGCGCATGTCGTCAACGTGTTCCATCACAAACTGTACAAGTTTGCGCTTCGCCTTCTCTTTCGCTTTTTTCGTCCTCGCCTCGCCTGCAAACGGCAGGTGGAAGTTCCGGTCAACTGAGGTTGCAATGGCGCTCATCGGGCTGTAACCATCATCGCGGATGAGTTCAGCCGCATAGCGCAGGCAGAAGTGGAGTGTGTTGCCGTATCCAATCATAACGTTCAATCCCGGCTGATAGCCCCACACATGCCTGAACCGGTAAAAATACGGGCATTTTCTATACGTGATGATCTCACCGGCGGCGTACGTCTGGATGTCTTCGGTGCCATCCGTTTCCGCAACAACATATAGCGGAAGAGAATCCCGGTCAGACAATTCGGTCATCCTGGAGCAATCGAGACCTTCGCTGATGAACTCGCTCGGTCCCACACTCTGGGTTATCCGTCTGAATCGACTCACGACGAGTTCGTCCTTTGCACGCGTCAATGCGACGTAAAAGAGCTTTCGTTCACTCTCAATATCGCCCTCGTACTTATCTACATCAAACATATCCCTTGGGATGAGCCATTCTCTATTCCTGCCCGTCATGCTCGATGGAAACCGTTTGTTTGTCATCGCGGGAATGAAAACGATGGGCCATTCCAGCCCTTTTGCCTGATGAACTGTCATGAGGTGCACGGCATCCACGCCGCGAATGTCATCGCCAGTCTGTTCTTCATAAGACCCAGTGGCATAAGTACTCATGAACCAGCACAGCCCTTTGAGGTCGCGTTTCCAATTTACTTTCCTTCCGCCGAGCATGTTCGCAGTTTCGTAATCAGTGAGAAGAGAACTGAAACGACCGAGATTTGCCATGATCACCGCATGATTTGCATTGTCGGGATCGAGTTCGTGATACTTGAGTAGGGTCAGAAGCTCGTAATACGCCTCGGTGAAGTTCTTGAATTCGGAATTCAATGTCGAATCCCTCCACTTCGACAGGGTTGCGACTATGTCATCCGGTAACGGCAATTCCGACATGCCCGCCCCCCAATCACCGAGCGCTGAGTATAGGAGATCATCGTCTTCGATTGCGTGTGACCATTGATCCTCTCTCCAGAATCCCTCGTCATAGAGCCATGCGAACAGTTTACTGACAGCTTTAACATCGAATCGCCGGAAGAGACCTACCTTACCGCCCACCATGACCGGGATGTCTCGCTCCCTGAAGACGTCAATGAACACAGGCGCAGACGTCTTGACACTCCGAAACAGGATGCCGATGTCACTGTATGAACACGCACCGTTCCCAACATGCGACTCGATCTGGTCTGCGATCCATCCGGCTTCCGCCTCGGCAGTTTCAAACTCACCAAGATATACTCCGCCATCACCGTTTCTTGTTGGATCCAGATGTTCATACCGTTTTTCAAAATTATCAGCGAACCCGTTGGCAATGTTAAGTACGGCCCTCACACTCCGCCGGTTTTCCGAGATCGAAACGGTTTCTGTGTCGGAGTAGTAGTCCGCAAAATCTTCGAAACATCTTTCGTCCGAACCACGCCACTGATAAATTGTCTGTCGCGGATCACCAACGATGAAAATTCTGGCATTCTTTCCGATCAAACGTATGAGTCGTTCCTGAGCGCGGTTGATATCCTGATATTCGTCCACAATGAGGTATTTCACATGCCCGAGTACCTCGGGTCGGGCAGCCAGATTGTCGATGGCAAGATGTATCATCCGGTTGAATGTGAGACGCTTGTGTGAATCCAGAATATCTTCATACTTCTCAAGAGACTCTAAGAAATCGGGTGCCGATTGTTTGAGCTTTTCTTTCGTGATTAATTCACCGTAGACCACATTCAACGTATTTAAAAACGTTTCACATTTCGACGAATAATTTCCTTCGATGTTAATATCCAGATCCCATCCAACCCGCATCAAAAATGCCATTTCTTGATTTTCATCAAACACACTGTAATCTCCGTAGCCGAAATGATCCTCCAGCAGCCGGGAACAATAACCATGGATAGTGCCAATGAACATATCACCAAGCCGGGCGCAGATGTCGTCTCCGCCCAGGTGCCGGATTCTGTCATAGACTCGACTTTTCATGCTCTGAGCTGCTTTTTCGGTGAATGTGAATGCGACAATGGAAGACGGATCGACCTGCTCGCAAAGAAGAAGATGTACGATTTTCCTTGTTAGAGTTTCTGTTTTTCCTGCGCCTGCACCGGCAATGATTCGGAGGTGATCCTTATTTGAGAGAACCGCAGCTCTCTGACTATCCGATAATTGCATTGGCTCAGCGAGAATTCTCTCTGAAATTTGATTCTGGTCCATTGTTTCCCCCACACCTCAATAGAGAACCGAAAGTCCTACTGGAAAAATGGCTGCATTTTCCCATACTCATTTCAACCGCTGAATGAACGTGTATCCACATAACCCCTTGCCCCACACAGGTTATATGCATTATACTATATTAAACTTTGCAGACAAAAACCTGGGGCTACCAACTCGCCATGAGTGTTCGAATATTCGAAGATCCATCAACCCCGGTTGCGGTGCGTAAGTTCTAGTTCCCGCAGGAAGACCGCCGCTGTCATGGTATCACCCAGACCGACCGTGGTTACCGGGTGCTCGCACCAGAGTGACGGCACGAT
>JAYELB010000084.1:0-4623 GCA_034717055.1 Methanobacteriota archaeon | reverse complement strand
TCAACTGTGCTTACTACCGTGAGGATAATATCTCCTTTTTTAGTTAACTCCACGTTCTCAATTTCAACGTCTGGAATATCAGAGTGGTATCTCAAATATTGCCATTATCGTTCACCATCCATTAGATCTACTGGATGTATTGTAGGTGGTTAGATATATATATAATTAACCGTCGGATTTGCTAAAAGTGTAAGGCACATGCTGTGCGTTATCCCTCACTTGACCGCGGAATTGATTAGTGGGCATCGCAATATATAAGGCAACGTATCAATTTAATGTCATCTCACTGTAACTCAAGATACCAGAGAGCCATCTTTTCATCACCATAGGGTAACCGCCCCCTTCTTAATCTGCGACATCCTTTGGGCTGTAATTTACGTTTCACCGAAAAGAGAGATGAATTCGACACAAGCCAGGTTATTCACCTATCTGAATCTCGGGAAATTTATTACTGGGTAGCGAAATTGGCATCAAGGGGGTTAATGTTTTGGTGGGGGCTATGTGGATGAGGGCTTTTAGATATCGGTTTTTTTGCACATGTTTGAAAGTCAAGTGATACAACACATAAACAGGACTCGGCGCCTTGCTCACAACTATTTGCTAGAGATCTACCCCATATCTATCAAAATATTCATCGAACACCGCTTGTATCTGGTCGTCCACGTATACAACTCCATTGATCTGCCGGTTCAGCAGGTAATCGAATATCTCTGTGATCTTAAGTATCGAATACACAGTTAGACCCGCTTCTGTCAACATCTCTGTGGTATCGTTGCTCCCTTCATCAACTTCCTGCCGATTAACCGCTACCAGGATGCCTTTCGGACTCAAATTCCTGTAATCGGTAAGTTTCGCCCAGTTATCGATCTTTGTCTTCCCTGTAACGACAACATCATCCACTATTAGGACGGAATCCCCGTCCCTGAGGTCGCCAACGATCCTCGTCTCTGACATATCCCCATACTGCTTCTCTTCCTTCCGGTCATAGCCCCAGCGCAGATCGATCCCCCGAGTATCCTGGCCCTGACTCCTGTCCCAGAGTTTTTCTGCGATCAGCACCGAGAGCGGAATTCCCTTGTAGGCAGGGCCGTGTATGTAATCAAAATCGGTGCCGACCGCGCCATCAATGATCTCTGCCACGTACGCGTCTGCTGTTTCGGAAGCTCTCCTTCCGGTATTGATTGCGACAGCGATGTTGACGAAATAAGGCGAGACCCGCCCGCTCTTAAGTTTGAACTCTCCGAACTTTATCGCACCTGATTCGAGCAGGTGCAACAAAAAATCCTTCTGGTGTTGTTTCATGTTTAGTCGCCCCGCAATCGATCGATGATCTCTTTATAAATTCGTTCTGCCGAGTCCCTCGGGTTCTCTGATTTGTAGATCGCACGTCCAACGATCTCGTAGTCAGCCCCACTGGTAACCGCGTCCCCCGGCTCTGCACCCTGTGCACGTACTCCCGGCGATACGATATATGCCTCACTTACACTCTCACTTTCGAGCAGTTCTGATAGTCTCTTGACCCTATCCGGACGCGTGGCAGGCAGAACCACCCCGTCGACACCCATCCCTGATACCATCCTGATGAGCTGCTCTGAGATCGGTTCGAGGTATTCGACAGAACCCGGATGCGTCATCTCGATGACCGTGATCACGTCGCCTTTTCCCAGATCCACAACCTCGCGCACGGCATCCGCGCCAACAAACGCATGCATGATAACACCGTCCGCGCCTGCCTCGTAGGCGATCTCTGCTATTTTTGCGCTGACATAAGGGATGTCTGCGATCTTCCCATCGTAGATTATCGGGAGGTCTGTAACGTCCCTGATTCGCGAAATAATGTCCTTTCCAGTCTGCATCTCAAGAGGTCTTCCGACCTTGATTGCGAAATTGCCATTCGCGCTACCCAGTTCCTCTGCCAGACGAACCGCAGAGGACGGATCCTCCATATCAAACGCCACCATGATCCCTGGTATCTTTTTTAGTCTGCTCGTGTCATCACATCCTCGAATAGTCTGATTCTTTTATGTCTGCTCATCACTTTATTGTTTGCGGAAGCGGGGCAACTATTAACTCTCACTTTTTGTTTCAATTCAGCAGTATTTTACAATAGGTACTAAATTTGTTTACTTGAAATTAGTTAATAGGATCAACATACTAAATACTTTATAATAAAAATTAACAAATAAAATATTTTGTAATAAAATTATGTCGTAACATGTTTTATTAAACATTTTAAAAGTTTGATTCAGGTACGATTTTTACTAAAAATAGTTATATACTTATCCGCTGGAAAATAATCGAGCCAACTCGATCATTCCAATGACTATAGGAATACACATATCCCTACCGACAACATGGGGGGTATCTGCGTAACAGATGGGCAGATCCGCATACTTGCAGGTCAAAACCGATAGCAAGAGGGGGCGTTATCACTGTGTGCGGTTTTCGCTGTGTACATGGGGGTGATACGAGCGGGTATTTTGATGGAAAACTGTTATATCTAATCCTAAAAATTTCAATTGAGATATACTTATCAATCAAAATGTAAACATATAACTATAACTAGTTATTATAATAAGTAATAGTTAGTAAAATGATACTTCTATTTTTTTAAAATAATCCGATGTAAAACAAAAAATGAGAGTTGCGTTTTGAGAGGTCCCCCCAAATCCCCCCCAAATATTCCCACAGAATGAGTCAGCATGTTTCAGGACCGAGTTAAGACTACTTTCTCCGCACTCCGCTTTCGAAATAGACAACTCGTGCGCAATCATGCCCACGTTTAAACGAATCTCACATATAGGAGGAATACTTTGTGTCATTTATTCATTTTTCCATTCGTGTTAAGACCTGCACCCATGTTTTGCCTAAGCCATCTTGATCCGACCATTGCTAAAAGCCACAGAAACAGATGTGGTTTTGAATTTTTGAGTAATACAACCGGAATGAACTAAAAAGTCCCACAAACTGAGACATAGTTTATCGGATTCTATGGCTACCATCAAGTCCGAATGCCCATAACCACAACGTAGTTGAGCAAGCACGAAAAAACCCAATCACAGATACCATGAAACTTCTACCCACCAGCCCCACCACCAAGTACGTGCCCGGCAGATCGATCACGGAGATCAGCGAGCAGTATGATATCCCGGCAGATGCGATCATCAAACTCGGATCGAACGAAAACCCGCTCGGGCCCGCGCCTGCCGCGGTCAGAGCCATAATAAAGCACGCAAACAATGTCAGCATATATCCCGATAGCGATGCATCGGGTCTCTGCGATGCACTATCAGGATATACCGGCTACCCAGGCGCAAACATCGTGGCAAGCGCGGGGATGGATGGGGTCATCGATACTATGATGCGGATGCTGATGCCAGGTGAAGCAATAATCCCGGTGCCGACCTTCAGTTACTATGGCATCACGGCACGCACGCACCATGGCACCCCTGTCTTCGTATCAAGAGATAAGAACTTTGGCTTCGATCCACAGGCGATCCTATCGCAGGTGACTAATGAGACGCGAGTCATCTTTCTCTGCTCCCCCAATAACCCAAGCGGAAATCTGGTATCAGAGTCAGACCTCCGGACGATCCTTGCGGGGTGCGGTGACTGCAATGGCTGTGATGGTTGCGGTGCGGTCGTGTTTCTCGATGAGGCATACATCGAATTCTCGGAAAGGAGCATGATACACCTTGTACGGGAATACGACAATCTGGTGGTCGGTCGCACGCTCTCAAAGGCATTTGGGCTTGCCGGCTTGCGGGTTGGCTACGCGGTCATGCCCGAGAAGATGCGGGATGAGTATCTGAGATATGCGACCCCGTTTTCAGTCAGCAGTCTTGCATCGGCAGCAGGCATAGCAGCGCTTGGCGATGATGCACACCTGAAACAGAGTGCTAAACTTGTTCGGGACGGGCGCAAAGTGTTAATGGAGATTCCGTTCAAGGTCTATCCGTCAGAAGCGAACTTCGTGCTCGTGAATGTCTCACCGCACCAGTCAGGTGAGGTATGCGAGCTCCTTGCACGCGAAGGAATCATCGTGCGGGACTGTTCGTCATTCCGCGGTGCAGGAGATACTCTTGTCAGGGTGAGCGTCGGAACGCCGGAGCAGAATGAACGTGTGGTGGAGGCGTTTTCGGAATGTAAGAGTCGTAACGTAGCCACCTTATGATGCAATAAGATTTTGATTGTGTTGTAATATTAAAAGTGACTATTCGTAAGCACCCATGATCCTCCGGATTCAATGTTCTTCGGAAAAAGTCTTCATTCATATACGATATTCATCTCATTTTATGCTGATTCGATTGTTTACGTTAGAATATTAAAGTATCCATACAAAACAGAGAAGAGCCCAAAAAATCAGACTAAACCCGAAGACCCCTGACAAGCGCAACAAAGAGACCCCCGATTATAATGTCCGCAGTAGAACCCGGATTTACCTTTTCAAGGATCAACCGCTCATCAAATTCATGAACTTTGGATTTTATCGATGACAAATCCTTGCTGCCACGAATAACATCAGATGCACGATTGCTTATCTCGATTGACTTGTCCCTGCCGAACTTTGTACGGATAAAGGTATCAGGTGTCTCTGCAAGCATCCGGAGGAACGTGCACACG
>JAYELB010000083.1:0-4628 GCA_034717055.1 Methanobacteriota archaeon | reverse complement strand
AGCCGTGTTAACTATCATATCCCCAGAGCTTTGCGTTTATCTTCAATTACCTCGATTAGCTTCTCAGCCGACTTATACGGATCAGCTTCGACATAGAACTTTCCCCCAAATATCTTCTCTACATCGTCGGTCAGCCATTTGACCACCCGCTTGCTTGCTGCAACATTCGGCTGATCCCCAATATGTGTAAAGATTCCCAGAGATACCGTCCAGAACCCTATGGGAATTGCTTTCTCTGCGATATATTCCGGTGCAGAGCCGGCTATCGGAAGCTGATCGATCCGTACGCCAAGATAATCGGCAACTGCGTTTAGCACCTCCTCTATTCTCGAGTTATCGACACATGAACCCATGAAGAGGCATGGAGGAACCGCCTTAAGTCCGTTCGCCTTCGCTATCACGTCCATAACAGCCGCCAGGCTCTCGCCAACACCAGGATACGCGGGATCGGGCTTCAAGAGGTCCCAGTACGATGCTATCGTCGCAACGCACCCTGTGAGAACCACCAGGACATTGTTCTTGACAAGTTCCCTGATCAGTTCCACTGTCCTGTAGCCATAATCATCCCGGGGGGTGACACATCCGATCACTGCCGCAACTCCGCGGATATTCCCGTTCTTTATATTATCCACAAGAGCACCTATTGGGTCGCCGGGCTTTACTTTGTCCAGAGATTCGATGAGCTGCTCGGTGGAAAAACCAAACATCATCTCATGCGGCTCATAATCGGGAATGAAAACCTTTGCATGATCCCGCATGGCATAGTTATCAACTGCTATCTTTATGAGTTCCCTGCCGATCTCGGTAGCCCGCTCTGGCTCAAACTCGATATAGGTCGTCCCTTCTATCTTCGCCATCGGGTCAGTCGTTACGATCTTTGTATGGAAGTGCTCGGCTGCATCAACGATTGCAGGCTGCGTACACTGGATATCCGCAACTACCAGCTCAATCGCGCCTGTTGCTATCGCAAGCTCCTGCTGAAGTATGTCCCCTCCGAAGTTAATGCCTCTTCGCATCAGAACTTCCATGCCAGTGCAACACATCCCAACAACATTGACCTTTGGCTCATGACCCGGATCATCATTATAATCCTCAGCGGCTCTTACAACGACGTCTGGCAAGAAGGGGATATGTCCATGAATCACCACATTGACCTTATCGCGCTCTATAACGGTAAGGTTCGTCTTTACCTGCCCAACCTTCGGAACGCCAAGGAGAATATCCTGAACCGTTGTCGCAGGATGCATCCCGCAGTAGGCATCCACAAGCCCCAATCGACACGCTCCAAGAAGCAAGTTTTCCATATCATGATCCATACCCATTGCGATCCGGTTTTGTGCCTCCATGATCTCAGGACATCCACCATCGATGAGTATCTTTCCCCCCTCCCAGAGTTTCCTACGCTCCTCCGATGCTTTAAAGAGCAGCATCTTCGGGACACCGTTCAGCTTCGATAGGTCATCCATGATTGCATCTGCAACCAGAGCAGCTTTCTCACGATCAGTCTTGGCTCCATCCAATCCAAGGCCTTTGTACACACGATCAAGCTTCTCATGATCGATGATCGGGTATCCGCTTACTGATCCATCCCCTATGCCCTTTAAGATATTTGCGATTCTCCGTGCATGCCCTACATGCGCTGATGCACCGATCGTTGTCTCTGATACGAGATTCTTTGCGATGATGACATCTTTGTTCATTCCACAGACACCTGTCCGCTTCACATTGACACAGGGTCCCTGCTGACAGGTCGTACAGGTTGCCTGAAATGGTGCATCCTTCGAACGTGCATGATTCTCTTTATATCGCTCCCAAACAGTCCTGATTCCAAGCTCCTTTGCTCTCTTGTGCATCGCCTCAGTTACAGGATCCAAAACGAACTTCTCTGTTTTCATTATTATTTAACTCCATATATTAGAATAATTAGATATTACTTTTTTTGTTCAACGCACTATCATCGAAGTCACCAAAACCCCTCATTTGAGTTCGTATCCAGTGCAATCGCGCTTTTTTTTGCATTCGGTTTGGCTTAGCCATGCGCCATCGCCGGATCCGCAGATCGCACATGAGCATTTGGTAACAAAACCAAGTACCGAGCACATCAAAACCTCCTCCTTGTCCCATGTGCGGTAGATCAGAATTCGCACTATATAAACTCTCATATAAGCAGAGGGGGTGGCATCGACACATGATTATGTGATCGTCTTGCCACCCCTAAATGTTTCACATCAATCGGATAAATTGTGGGTGCAATGGGGTTAGCATCTACAGGAAGTTAGTCATCTGGCTTGTCTTCGCCTCACTGCTGCCGTTTGGACTTGCGACCGCAATCAGCATCCATTCCGTCGGCACCGTCGTTATTACAATCCTGCTCACCCTTGTTATATCAGGCGCCCTCGCGCGCAGTATATCCGCGCCCATCTCCGAACTTTCGGTGTAATCAGTGAAATCAGTGTTCATGTGTTTGTTAAGCACCCATAAGATCCACCTGTGCGCTTAGCATCTCCCTACTATCTTTGCCCAAGCGTACTTACTCGAGTATTGTGGGGGTGCTCACATGTAAAACCACGAGATTACACGAGATTAATACAGGCGTGCCGAGATAAATTCATACTCTCCAGCTGGTGAAAATCCCGTCTGATGAACGGCTAGCCACCATTTCAGAACTGAACCAGGCACCCAAGTACTTGTAACAGGCTGTGTGAGGCCGGGGAGTGGGATGCCAGGCCACAACGAAGGGTATTGACAATCCCAAATTCTGATGATTCTGAAAGCCGACGTTGTCGGTGTAACTAAAGGTAGCATTCACACCACCGTTGGTCAGATCATCCGGTCTTGGAATATGGCAGGGGATGTTACCTTAAAAAAGATGTACTACGAGCTATACTCGACAATGAGTCTTTTTATTATTTTCTGGGAACGTCGGATTGCCTTACGCGATCACAACTGCAATAAGGGAGCACTACCGATCTGAAAAGTTATTTACACAGCTAATCTGTGTCCATCTGCGTTAATCTGTGGCTGATATTATTTTAGCCACAGATTAACACTGATTTCACCCATCTAATCATATTTGTATTTGCCGGGTTGGCGTCATGTTTTCAACCGACCAGAACAAATTAAAAAGTCTCTCGACAATTGTGATCAGAGGATCAATCAATGCACCTGAGTAATTGTGGGTATTCGGTCCGATCCTGTGGCGGAGTCATTGCAACACGCCCGCGAACGATTGTGTCTGAAGCGTTCTCACTTCTCGGATTCCTCGTCATCACCATCACAGCTACCACGCCCAACATCGCAAAGCGCGCAGCCGGACCCGGATCCAGACCCGCGCTTGGTTTCGGTTTCCGAGTCCAGTACCCGCGTGGCATAAGCGAGCACGGTTGCGTTTGATAGCGTGCCTGCGATCAGGATTGCATCGAAGATCTCTTCTTTTGATAACCCGAGTTTCTCTGCGATGCGGACATGCATTCTCAGGCAGTGGTCGCACCTGATCGCGGCAGATACTCCTATTGAGATTAGTTCGACCGTCTTTGGGTCGAGACGTTTAAACTCCCGTATGATCGCACTGTCATAGAGAATCTTTGGGACCAGCAGTTCCGGGGTCTCCTTCATAAACTGCAGGATGTAAGGTATCTCGCCATAGTACTTCTCAACACTATCAAGCAGTTCCTCAGTCGCCTCCTCAGGATCCATCCTCATGATCCTCTGAATCTTCTCGATATCCATTCGTGCCTCCGACTCCTATCCTGACATCTAAATAACGAAACCTGTCACCGATTTCGGCAATAGCCTTATTATCATATAATCTCGCACTTCTGACGGCAGCACCTTTGCAATCTCGCGGAGGGTAACGCCTTCCTCGAATGTTATATTCTCGATCGCTTCCTTGTATTGTGAATATGACAGTTTTACGCGGGCACCCATGAGCTGCAGTGTGATCGGGGCTGGAGAAAGGGATTTATTGATTTCCGGTATCTGTTCCTTGATCTCCTTCATGATGCGTGCCGGATGGGTGGTCAATGGATCTTTTGATATCTCGATCCGCTGTTCGTCAAGGGTTTTACCAACAGTCTCGACCAGCCGGTCAAGAGCATCAAGTTCACCTTCGAGTTTTAGCCGATGCGCAATTCTTCCGAGATGCCCGACATAGTCTTTCGCATACATGGGTGGCTCCGGAAGTTCTGGCGTACCTGTGATGATACATGGCACGTCGAGATCCTTGTAGAGGACGTACTTCTTGTTTATCAGGCAGTCTTCGAAGTTTCCGAGTGCAAATACCGCAAGATCGTGCTCATTAACCAGTACACGCTCTTTTGCAGATATCTGCGCAATCCGCCTCCCGACACCTCTTGCAAGCCCGATTAACGTCGTGTTTGCTCCAAACCTGCGCATGTACTCTGCCACATCACACGCATGGTGCGGAAGGTGGTGGTATGCCAGTGTTGGCGCTATCACGATGATATCAGTTCCGGTAAGCGGTGCTCTCGTGATCTTGGCGCGGAGTTCCTTTGCCATATCTTCGAGCATGGATATGTCTTCATGCGGGCAGAGCATCTGGATCATGACCTCTGTCTGCATGTAATTGGTCTGGAGGACATATCCACCAAGATCCTCTATGAGTTCGA
>JAYELB010000082.1:0-4662 GCA_034717055.1 Methanobacteriota archaeon | reverse complement strand
ACGATTGCGAAAGAGGGAATTATCGATATATTACGCGTGCTTGCAGAGCAGCCAGACAGCCCGGTTGCGGACGTGGCAGAGAGCATCGGCATCGTCGGCGTGGATGAGACGGAGATTGCAGATACGATCGCAAAGATTGTTGTGGATCGGAATGATTTTGTCCGCGAACGCGGAATGGATGCGGTTGGTCCGCTGATGGGTATTGCGATGCAGAACCTGCGTGGCAAGGCGGATGGCAAATTAATCAGCAGAATACTTACGGAAAAGATCAGGGAGGAGTTATCATAATTAGCGTTAATCGGTACAAATGTGGATACTGCGGCGCATGTGTCTCGGTATGCCCGGTCGGGGCGATCGAACTTGTAGAGACGTGGATTGAGATTGCAGATACTTGCACTGAATGCGGGGCATGTGCCAGAGTATGCCCGATCGGAGCTATTGAGGTGCTTACATGAGGGATAAATACGACATCATCGTTGTTGGCGCAGGACCTGCCGGCTCAGCCACTGCAAAGACCGCGGCTATGCGTGGATGCGACGTGCTGATGATCGAGAAGCGCCAGGAGATCGGGGATCCGGTCAGGTGTGCAGAGGGCGTTGCGAAACCCAGGATCAAGAGGCACATAGAACCGGATGAGCGATGGATTGCGGCTGAAGTCAGGGGTTCTCGGATATTTGCACCGGACGGCACCGGTGTTGAACTGTCGGAGGACGTTTCAGGAAGCGAAGTCGGGTACGTGCTCGAACGCAAACTCTTCGACCGTGCGCTTGCCGATGCAGCGGCGATTGCCGGAGCGGAGGTGCAGGTCAAGACACGGGCAACAGGGCTGATCATGGAAGACGGATATGTGAAAGGCATCACCGCGATGCACTTCGGCTGCGAAGAAGTGGAGATCCGTTCCGATATCGTTATTGGTGCTGACGGCATCGAATCCAAGATCGGGCGGTGGGCAGGTATTGATACCACGCTTTCGCCGTCCAGCGTCAATACCTGCGCACAGTTCCTTGTGGCGGACATCGATGTCGATCCGGATCGTTGCGAATTCCATCTCGGTAGTGCGGTAGCGCCATCGGGATATCTATGGGTCTTCCCGAAGGGCAACCGGTGTGCAAATGTTGGAATCGGGGTCGGAGGCGATACGTGCAGCCAGGGTAAACGTCCGATCGATCTGCTGCAGGACTTTGTCAGGACTCGCTACCCTGACGGTAAGATCATCGAACTCGTGGTCGGCGGCGAACCAGCATCCGGACCGATCGGACAGACGGTCGCAAACGGCTTGATGCTGGTAGGCGATGCCGCGCATCAGGTCGATCCGCTCACAGGTGGAGGTATCGCCAATGCAATGGATGCAGGGAGCATCGCAGGGGATGTTGCTGCCAGTGCAATTGCGGAAGGGAACGTCTCTTTGGAGAGATTGCAGGAATACGATGCCGGCTGGAGGGAGGATTTCGGAAAGAGATTGAACAGGTCGCTTGCTGTGAAGGATCGTTTCGTATCGCTTACGGATGATGACCTGAACAAGCTTGCGCATTCTGTCGAAGGTCTTGATTTCGCCACGATGGATCTCTTCGGACTGCTGGTTGCACTGATCAAGAAGAACCCAAAGACGCTCTGGAGTCTCAGGAAGATGTTTATGTGATCGGGGTCGGGAGGGGCGGTGTCTTGCTGCGATTCATGCAGTGGCAGCCGCGCCACCAACATCTTCAAATATTCGGAGATGAAAGATAATCTTTGTGATGCGGTTTATTGACAGAGAATGCACGGGAGTATGTATGGGCGAAGGACGTTTTGCTTTAATGTCCTGCCATGCTGGCGGGGGCATCGACGGATCGCTCTTGGCGATCAATTACACGCTTGAGGATATATTACGATGAATAAATCCGAATCACCGAACGAAACCGCATGGCATAGGCGGACCACAGAGCAGGTCTTTGAAACCATTGGGTCTGGGGAGTCCGGACTCACATCCGAGGAGTCGAAAGTCAGACTTAAGCAATACGGGTACAACGAACTGACGTTTAAGAAACGAAGTGCACTTGTCCGATTTTTGATGCAGTTCAAGAGCCCTTTAATCTATATCCTGCTTGCTTCTGCCGCAATAACCAGTGCTCTCAGTCTGTGGGCGGGTGCTGATATGTGGATGGATACCGCGGTCATCGTTGCTGTGGTCATCGCAAACACGATCATCGGATACATCCAGGAGGGCAAAGCCGAGGCATCGGTCGAGGCGCTTGAGAAGATGATGACGCCCGAATGCACTGTGGTACGGGACGGCGGAGAGGCAGTCATACCGACGTTAGAACTGGTTCCCGGAGATGTGGTGATCCTTGAAGGCGGCGACAAGGTTCCTGCGGATATGCGGCTCTTCCACACGAAGAACATGAGCGCGGATGAAGCAGCGATTACAGGTGAATCCGTGCCTGTGACCAAGCATACCGACCCGATTGCAGGATCGGGAACGATTGCTGACCAGAGATGCATGGTATTCAGTGGCACGTTTGTGACGAAAGGGGTGGGTCACGGGGTTGTTGTCGGAACAGGTGAGCATACTGAGATTGGAAGGATTGCAAAACTGATAAAAGAGACAAAGAAGATAGTAACGCCAATTACGAGGAGAATGGCGGACTTTACCAGACTTCTCGTCATTGCAATCCTCTCGATTACAGTTATTAATTTTGTACTGGCGATATGGTTCGGGTACGAGGTAATCTATGCGTTCATTGCGTCTGTGTCCATGGCGGTCGCTGCGATACCAGAGGGGCTGCCTGCGGTAGTGACTATGGCTCTGGCATTCGGCGTCACCGCAATGGCACGCAAGGATTCGATTATAAAACGACTGCCTGCAGCAGAGACTCTTGGATGCACGACTGTGATCTGCTCGGATAAGACCGGCACGCTTACAAAGAACCAGATGACGGTATCGCGGGTATACAGTGGTGGCAGAGACTACATGGTAAGTGGGGTCGGATACAAACCAGAAGGCGAGTTTACACCACCTCAGATGAGTGAAGAGATGATCGGGACGCTGAAGGTGGGTTATTTCTGCAACAACGCCAAGGTAGTCGGAGAGGATGGGCAGGCAGTCATTGGAGATCCGACCGAAGGCGCACTCCTCGTATCCGCGATGAAAGCAGGAATCGAGGAGATCGAAAAGATCGAAGAGGGTGACGGATCTACGCAGCGGCTGGATGAGATGCCTTTTGATTCGGAGCAGCAGTACATGGCTACGCTCCACGAGATGGACGGGGAGCGCATCGTTTATGTGAAGGGATCGCCTGAGCGGGTCATCGGAATGTGCCGGACCCGAATGGTGGACGGCAGCATCGAACCGATAGATAGAGGCGCTATACTTGAAAAGGCGGATGAGCTGGCAGAGGAAGCGCTCCGGCTTCTTGCCATGGCGTACAAAGTGGTGTCTCCGGACAGGACGTCGATCGATCGAAACGATCTTGTGGATTTGACGTTTCTCGGGATCGAGGGCATGATCGATCCGCCAAGGGATGAGTCGGTAGACGGTGTGCGGATGTGCAAGAGTGCCGGGATACGAGTTGTGATGGTCACAGGAGATCATGCAAAGACTGCAAAAGCGATCGCAGGCAAACTCAGAATCGGCACCGATACAGAGCATGCACTCACTGGAGATGACCTGTCGCGGATGAGCGATGATGAACTCTATGCTGTGGTTGAGGATGTGTCGGTGTATGCGCGGGCTCTGCCCGAACACAAGTTCAGGATCGTAAAGGCGCTGCAGAAGCACGGAGAAGTTGTTGCGGTCACTGGCGATGGCGTCAATGATGCGCCCGCGCTCAAAGCCGCTGACATCGGGATTGCGATGGGGATCACAGGAACCGAGGTGAGCAAGGAAGCATCCGACATGATCCTTGCCGATGATAACTTCGCAACAATAGTATCTGCTGTAGAAGAGGGGAGACATGTCTACAATAATATCAAAAAGGTTATTCTGTACACGCTTCCGACAAATGGCGGACAGGCACTGCTGGTTATAGGGGCCATACTCCTTGCCCCATTCCTAGTACTCTTCCGGGATCGCCTTCCGCTCGAACCTGTGCAGATACTCTGGATCAATCTATTCGATGCGGTAGCGCTTGCACTTCCGATCATCAAGGAACCGATGGAGAAGGATCTGCTAAAAAAACCTCCGAGAAATCCTGATGAACGCATAACTGATCCCCCGTTCCTTAAGAAGGTTGGACTGGTCTCGGTAGTGATGGCGATGGTAGGATTTGCGATATACTATTACTACGGGGTGCTTGCGATAGATGTGGTAAATCCCGACCTGCACAAACTCATGATCATGCGGGCGCAGACCGCTGCATTCACAACCGTGGTGCTGCTACACCTATGCTACGTCGTCACTGCACGATCAATCACAGAGTCCGCATTCACATTCAACCCGTTCTCGAACCGGTGGCTACTTGCAGGCATCGCAATCACTATTATAACGCAGCTTGCAATCGTCTACCATCCGATCGGAAACGCCATTCTCAAAACGGCACCGCTACCGATTGACTGGTGGGGGCTCATGATCCTATTTGCACTTCCCGGATTCTTCGTAGTCGAGATTGAGAAGTGGGTAACGAAGCGATTTCGGAGGCGGCGTGGCGACTGACTGCGGGAGATGTTTTATCATTTTCGAGACTT
>JAYELB010000081.1:0-4662 GCA_034717055.1 Methanobacteriota archaeon | reverse complement strand
AATCCACCAATGTTTTGTAGTTCCAGTTTCATTATATCTCCTTATGTAATTATTTCTCATAAAGGTCGCGTTCGGCACGCTTCGCATGTTCTTCAAAACTCTTCTTCTTCATCCGTTCGGTGAGCGACACTCCAGGTTTATCGCCTATCTCAAAGATCGTGTCGATTCGATGCAGAAGACCGGACGAGAGCGGTATTTTTCTACCATCTTTCATGTATATCAATGCCCCACTGTCGGAATGCACTTTGTCTGTATATTCTGCAAAGAACATGTCCACTTCTGCCCCTTTGTCAGACACGAAGAATCCTTTGCACTTATCCTTCTCAAACTTATACACAAACTCACGGTATCCGGACCATTTGAGCTCGGACCGCTTTAGAACAGCATTCCACCGCTTGTCTGACAACCCCTCCGCGCTCGTTGCGAGATCGCCTGACCCAACCTCTGCACCGTACAGTTCATCCAGCACCCGCCTCCGGAATGTGTACTTGATCACATTCTTGATCTTCTCATTAAGCTCATTATCGCTGAGACGGTTCATATCTTCATAGATAGAACTACCATCAACTACATCAGTGAGCAGGATAAAAGCCAGCGTGCTCTGGTATCCTGTGTCATCCTCAATAGTGGTACTTGTTATGTCAGAAGACGTTTTTTTCTCCATATAATCACCAAAAGCATAGTTTATTTGTAGTATACATATTTCAACCTTTCGGAGTGGTCACTGCTTTCGAACAACTCACGACAGCGAAAAAGATCGGGACTATATTGGCTGAACCTCTGCCAATCCCTACGAAGACCCATGGGTCACTATGTGGAAAGTTATAAGTAATCCCCGACACTCAGATAACACACAAACCGAAAGGAGGCAAAATCATGTGCAGTGTTGGCGATGTTACCAATGTTGATGTAAGCAGGCTTACTCCGAATGAGTATGAATGCCTGGACTGTAACAACAAATTCAAAGGACTCGGAAGACGCGTGACGTGCCCTTCATGTAAATCGAGCAATGTCAAAAAGCTCAACTGAGCCCGACAGTGACAGGACAGTCGCGATCGATTTCGATGAGATACTCTATCTCTGCGGCAGGGACAGTGTGATCGGCATCGTGAAAGCGGGTGCTGGTCAGTGGTTCATCGAGACCGAGGATGATGAGATCGCGTTGTTCACAGAAGAGGACGATCTCTTCGTTGCATCCGGATTTGGCATGGATGAGCGGATGATTGAAGGGATCAGATGCATGTTGTATCTCGTAAGGGAGATCGGCTCCCCGTTAATCATCCTCCCGAAGAATCACCCTGCATCCGGCAGGTTGAAGATGGTTGTGTCGGCGGGGCAGGAGACCACTATCGAGTGCGGCATTACGCCCGGGACGCACCCGGAGCAGGATGTGTTGTGTGGAATGGAAGAGTTTGATGGGATGCGGATCACCGGAGTAAAGAACGGTGTGCAACTGCAGAACATTAACCTCAGTAAGATTGATATGCGAAAATCGAGGATGTAGAACTATGGATGCAGATGGTACGAACGGAGATAGTACAAACGGCAACGGCATCACAGTCGGCGACACGGTCCGGTATGTTGGTACCGGCTCGGTCGGCAAAGTAAAACGGATCCAGGAGCGGGATTACGAACTGTGGGCACGCGTCGATCGCACCGGTCTCTGGTACAAAGCAAGCGCACTTGAAGTTCTTGGAGAAGAGTTCGAAGAGAAGGAATGGGACAAGGAACTGACACTCGAGGAACTGAAGAGAGTGGAAGCACGCAAAATGGACAGTATCAGCAATGTTCAGCAGATACTGGAAGTGGAACTGTGTGAGACCGGCGGATGAAACCAGATATCGGCGTCGTTATCCACGGCCCTGAGGTTATCGACTCTGGCGGTGCGCGCCACGTACTGGATGTGCTACAGGAGCACTACACAGTCACAGCGATGCTTGGCGGGACTATGGGTCGCACCGCGGTCCTCGACGCAAGGTTAGAGGATGAAATCGACATCAGCAGGAGAATGGCTCTTTCTGATACGATTGATCTTCTGTCGTGGACTGATGCCGTCATACTGCTGAGTCGCGGGAAATCCATCGATAGCGGGATTGCATTCGGGAGGATTACTGTATCGCGCGCAAAAAAGATTCCGGTGATCCAGATAGAATCTCAAACAAGGAACAGCGTGGTTATACCGTGGAATGGCGCGACAGAGTGGGCGGAAGCGATTGCCGGAATCATGGATCTCCCGATCCGAACGCCGCCGCCAGCACAGAATGTCCGGCTGGCGTACACCGCGGACGGGCTTACGCACCGGCGCATCCACAATGTCATGCCTGGTGAGACCATCCGGATAAACGGGATCGTTGTTGGAACCGCGGTATCAGGGGATGTTGAGATCGTTGTAGACGATTTCCGGGTTGTTGCTATCACAGGCACAAGGATAAAGGAGCATGGAATCGAGAAACTCAGAAGAATCGATCTTAAAAGCGCGCTTGTTAGAACTGGCTCTATCAGGCGGACACAACATGAGGCGAGGGTTGGCAGGGTGGACGCGAAAGAGAAGATTGGCGATCTACGGGTTGTGCTGATCGATCACGACGCCGAATCCACATTCGAACTTTCCGAAGGTGCGGATATTGCAGTCACTGTTGGGGATGATACGACCGCTATTGCCGGCGACATCTTATACCGGCTTGGCATCCCTGTAATAGGCATCACAGACATGGATCTCGACGATGTGCTCTCTAATACAAACATCCTTCCCGGGTCTGCCATATTAAGGGTCAAACCAGGGTATGATGATGTCATTGGGGCTCTGGTGCGGGATCGGCTATTTGGCGGCACCGGGCAGATGGTAGCGCGGTCGTTTGAATCTGTACGGGAGCAGGTGGTTGGGATCGCGGGAGCGCGACTGATCGAGGTTCTGGAGTATTGATTCGATCAGGAATCAAGTTATGGAATTCGTAACCACCAGGGATATGGGGTATACTGTAACTAAACAGGGAATTTAACCGCGGGTAGTTTGATTAATATCAGAGACTTTTTAATTTGTTCTGGTCGGTTGAAAACATGACTCCAACCCGGCAAATACAAATATGATTAGATGGGTGTAATCATAGTAACCGGTGTTAATCTGTGGCTAAAACAGTATCAGCAACAGATTAACGCAGATGGGTACAGATTATCGGTGTAAACGACTTTTCATATAGATGATACCCCATTCTGGCAGTTGTGGTTGCGTAAGATAATCCGAAGTTCCCAGAAAAATAATAAAAAGACTCGCATTCAACCACCCGCGTCATCCGCGATTCCCCTGATCAAAATACCTCGGGAGGATAATGCTCCTTCGATCTATGGACTTATGCGTATCACCGCCCAATAAAATCTCAACCGACCATGAAACTTGACGCAATCCAGTTCTTCACAAACACATCGATCATGCTATCGATGGTCTTCATCCCGCTTCTTGCAGAGGACCTCGGAGCCAGTTACCTGCAGATAGGGATCATCATGAGCGTATACGGTCTCTGCCTCGGCGTATCGTCCTACATATTCAGCAAGGCGGCTGATGCATGGAACATTAAAAGACTGCTGCTGGTGGGTCTTGCCTGTTCGGCAGTCGCATATCTCTTGCAGGCATTTGCAAACGATCCGCTCACACTCGGGCTGGCGCGGGGGCTTCTCGGAATTGCCATCGGCATGTACCCTGCGGCTCTGATCATGTACGTCTACGGGATGAAACGGAGCATCAGCAAGTTCATCTCATTCTGTGCTCTCGGCTGGGCTGCGGGATTTATTGGAGCGGCAATCATCGGAGATTATGACCTGATATTCGCCGCAAGTTCCGCTCTCGTTGCGATCTCCTTTGTAATCGCGCTGACTCTACCGGAGGTCAAGATCAAGCGGCTGAATGTCAGTTACCTATCGCTCGACACGGTGAGAGCGAACTGGGCGGTGTACGTGCCGTTCTTGCTGAGACATGCCGGAGCCACAGCCGTATGGACGATCTTCCCGCTGTATATGGCAAGTCTCGGATCGGATAAGTTCTGGATCGCAGCCATCTACGCAATCAACCCGCTGATGCAGTTTTTCATGATGCGGCGGCTCGAGAACAAGGATATGGTATCGATCGTGAAGTACGGGTATCTAGTATCCTCGATCGCTTTCTTAAGTTTTATCCCGCCGACCATATTTTATTATGTCATACCCGGGATGGTGCTGGTCGCTCTTTCGTGGTCGTTTCTGTATGTGGGATCGACCGAACTCCTGCTGCGCCGAAACGAGGATAAAGCAGCATCCGCTGGTCTGATCACAACGGTCATCAGTCTCGCATCCGTGGCAGGTTCTCTTATCGGAGGCGCGGTTTCGCAGTACCATGGGTTTGCAGCGGTGCTCGTGGTTGGAGCAGTGATGTGCTTTGTAGGTTTTCTGATCTCGGCTAAATATCTTACGCGTACCTGTTAACCGATGGTGCCCGGCGGTTCTCACCATCTGCGCGGGATCGATTTGACCACAATAAAAGCCATGTAATGGTCAGTAGGAACTACAACCGCCGATTAAGAAGGGGGCGGTTACCCGCCCCTCCTCATCTCAGAACGGTACGTGAGACTTTAACCTCATACCGCTCAAGCATCTCATAACCCTTTCAGTATCGGGCAGCGGTTCCGTAAGTTA
>JAYELB010000080.1:0-4681 GCA_034717055.1 Methanobacteriota archaeon | reverse complement strand
TGAACTTGTTATCTGCTGAAGGGTTTGTCTCATATCTGATAACTACGACTCATTTCGAAGTTTAAGCAAAGTATATATCAGATTATCCTGCAATAACATCCAATTAAAGTCCAATTCCTGAGGTGACCGACCATGAAACAAACCACACTCCATCACATCATCCATATCCTGCTCTGCATCGCAGTGCTTGCCGTAGCATCCGGCTGCATCGATACCGACCATAAGCAACCGGACTCGTCCGCATCAACAGAGCTTATACCATGCGGCGAAGGCGTAACCGGTGAGGATGCCGATTACCTGATCCTTGCGCCAAAGATGCTCTTTGTCGGGAGCGAGAGTTCGATCAGTATGTCTGCGTTTGGGGGTGCGCATGAGCCAGTAGAGCGGTGCGTTAGGTACGCGCTTTCAGACCGCGACAACAACAGCATTCCTCTCGTCCGTGCATCGACAGGCAAGTCCGGGCACTCGGTCGCAAAATTCGAGACTCCGCAGGTCGAGGAGGGCAGATACACCTTGATTGCAGAGCCGGTCGGGACCGATGAGGAATACACTGCAACGGTGCGCATCTCAAAGAGCAATCCGATCTTTATAGAGACCGATAAGCCGATCTACAAGCCAGGACAGACAGTACACGGAAGAATACTTCTTTTAAACAACAATCTAAAGCCAATCGAAGATTCTGTCAAACTGGAGATCGCGGATGCCAAAGGGATCAAGGTCTTTCGGGAGACGCTCGAGACGAACGGTTTTGGCGTAGCCGCGTTCGATCTGCCGCTATCTGCCGAACCGAATCTCGGTACATGGAATATCAAAGCAGAGGCAGGCGAATCGAAGTCTGTGGTGGACATCGAGGTCGAGCGCTATATACTCCCGAAGTTTGAGATCAAGACTGCGACCCGGGAGGATTGGTTCCTTGTCTCTGACCGAATCGCAGGTACGGTTTCTGCAAATTATTTCTTTGGAAAGCCGGTCGATGGTTCTGTCGAGATCGAGGCGGTCAGATACACCGGAACGTGGGAGACGTATGCCACGTACGGCGCAATTCTCGAGAGCGGCTCTGCCGAGTTTGAACTACCAGCAGTCGGGTGGATCGCGGGGACTTATGGCGCAGGCGGGCAGGGGAGTCTCATGTTAAACATCTCAGTTACAGATACCGGAAATCACACCGAGACCACGACAGAACTCTTAAAGATCGTGGAATCGGACACGATTCTCCAATTAATCCCCGAATCGAGTACCGTAAAGCCGGGACTTCTCTTTGAGGTGCTGGTCGTCACTGAAGATCCCGACGGAAACGCGATCGATACGGATGTTCCGATCAGGACCACGTTTTATGGCGAGATGGGTAGCACTGAAAGCGAGAGGGATGATACTGTCTCGACCGAAAACGGGATCGCAATTCTATCGTGCACTATCCCTGACAATTGCACAGGCGCGTATATCGAGGCGAAGTGCCTCGACACGAGCGGTGAGGGTGTGTACCAGCATGTAGAGCTTGATGCCGCGTACTCGCCGGGCGCAAACTTCATCCATATCGCGCAGACGAGCGATGGTGTGCCCAATGTCGGAGATATGATAACCTTTGCCGTACATTCGACCAATCCGGGCACGGTATTTTATGACATATTCGCAAACGGCAGAACCGTGTACTCGGGTACGAGCGAGAAATCCGAGTACACGGTTCGAGTCACGCCGCAGATGAGTCCGTCTGCAAAGATCGTGACATACATGATCAATCCGGATAGCGAGGTCTCTGCCGATGTTCTGCCTTTCGAGGTCCGTTTCGAGACGAGCGTAGATCTAAAAAGTGAGTTTGGCAGCGATACCGTAGCTCCTGGAGATGTTGTGCGCGTGAACATTGACGCGGGGACGCGATCGATGATCGGCGTTGCGATCGTTGACGAATCGGTATATGCTCTGAGTGCCGGCAGGCTCAATCTCAAACAGGTCTTTGATGAACTGGAGAAGCGGTTTATGGAGCCGCAGATCGAGATTCATCCGGAGTACGGGGGCTATTATGAACACAGATTGGTAGGAACGTATGATATTCTGGACGATGCCGGAATGCAGGTGCTTGCATCACCGTCCTTCGAGATTCCGAAGACGCCGGTTCCGGAGGCGCAGGGTATGCGGAAAGGTTTCGGAGGCAGGAATATGGCTGCGATGGATATGGCGGTCGCGGAAGTAGTAGCAGAAGAAGTAGTGCATGTACCGGAAGCCACACCGACTCCGGCACCAACATCGGCAGCAGAAGATGAACTCGCAACGGTTGCGCGTGTGCGCCAGTTCTTCCCTGAGACATGGCTCTGGATGCCGGACCTCCTGACAGACGCCGATGGCCGCGCACAGATTGACCTCACTGCGCCTGACAGCATCACGACATGGCAGCTCCACGCGGTCTCGTCATCAGGGGCAGGTATCGGGATATCAGAGGACCGCCTAACAGTATTTCAGGACTTTTTCCTCGATCCTGACCTGCCGTACGCTGTTACCCGCGGAGAGGTCTTCCCTGTTCGGGTGCAGGTCTACAACTATCTCGATACGCAGCAGGATGTCAAACTGACGCTCTCAACAGGTGACTGGTTCGAGATCATTGGTGACGAGATGGTGACCGTGCCGGTCGGCGCAAATAGCGTCGGAGACGTAAGTTTCACGATCACGCCGACCGAGATAGGCACCCACGCAATTGAGATTGCAGCACAGACGAAAGCGACGGCTGATGCCGTGAGAAAAGAGATCATAGTCGAGGCAGAGGGGACAAGACAGGAGATCGTTGAGAATGGAAACCTGGGTGCAGGTACGGGCAGCATCACGCTCGATGCCACGCTTCCTCCGGGGATCGTTGACGATTCTGGGGTTGTTCTGGTAAGTTTCACGCCAAGCATAGTTGCGCAGACGATAAACGGTTTGGATGGTCTCATTAACATGCCGTTTGGCTGCGGCGAGCAGAACATGATCATGTTTGCGCCAGACGTCGAGGTTCTGCGTTACCTCAAGGCGACCGACCAGACCAACCCGGAGGTTCAGGCAAAGGCAGAGCTCTTCATCATAACCGGCTACCAGCGCCAGCTCACATTCAGGCACAACGACGGATCGTTCTCGGCATTCGGAGAGGGGGGACGCGAGGGTGGCAGTCTCTGGCTCACCGCGTTTGTCCTCGACTCGTTTGCAGGCGCACGGAACGTAACATCAATCGATGACTCGGTTCTCGCAGAGGCGGCTGACTGGATCTGTGAGCACCAGAGCGATGATGGTTCGTGGAACTCAGTCGGTTTCATCTGCCATCAGGAGATGCTCGGCGGAATGGAGGGGAGATATGCACTCACCGGTTTCGTTGCGATCGCACTCGCTGATTACGGTGGTGCGGATCAGGCAGTCCTTGAGGGAGCGCAGACGTACCTCGAAGCGAATCTTGAGGAACAGACCGACCCATATCCGCTTGCGATCGCATCTGTCGCGCTTTCGAAACTTGACAGCCAGTATGCAGATACCGCTCTTGAAAAACTGGTCACTCTCATGCAGGAGGATGAGAACGGCGTCTACTGGGGATCCTACACAGATATGGTCAGGGATTCCGACGGGGACCCTTATCCGTTCAAGTACGGTCATCCGCCTTCGAGCAGGAACGTCGAGATCACGTCGTACGCTGCGCTTGCTCTGATCGATGCGAAGCATCCGCTTGCAAACGACGCTGTCAAGTGGATCTCGGCGCAGAGAAACTCACTTGGCGGCTTCTCTTCGACGCAAGACACGGTTATGGCGCTTAAGGCACTGATGACCGCGGCAGCAACCAAAGGTAGGGATATCGATGCTACAGTGGTGGTGTCAGCCGACGGAAGTACTATCAAGGAGATCGGAATCGATGCCGGGAACTTCGATGTGTTCCAAACCGCCCGAGTACCCGACGGCACAAAAGAGGTAAAACTCGTGCTTACCGGAACCGGCGAGGTGGGTTATCAGCTGGTAAAGCGGTTTAACGTGATACTTCCTGAGATTGCGCCGGTTTCTGATCTGCAACTGAATGTTACATACGATGCTACCAACGTCGCTGTTGATGATGTGATCGCGGTTACGACGCGGGTTACGTACACCGGAGCAGCAGAGGCAACCGGCATGATGATCGTGGATGTAGCAGTGCCCACAGGGTTTACGCCGGTCGTGGAGAGTCTTGATGCGCTTGTTTCGGACGGCACGATCACACGCTACGAGATCGCGGGCAGGAAGGTTATCGTCTATGTACTTGACCTGCCGCGAGGGGTCGAACTCTCGTTTGATATGAAGATGAGGGCGCTCTTCCCGGTAAAGGCGATCGTTCCTGACAGCCGGGCGTACTCGTACTACGAGCCAGAGGTCTGCGCGGGCGCGAAGGGCGGGGAGATTGTGGTCGATGCAATTCACATTTTGAAAAATTGAATGGACAGCGCCACAAAGCAAATGTATTTACACAGCATAATCTCAAAAAGGTACTTCATAAGTCCGCAAAGATATGTATGGCAGTACCAACAACTTTGAGATTTTTTAATTTGTTCTGGTCGGTTGAAAATATGGCGCCAACCCGGAAAATACGGGTATGATTATATGGGTGTAATCAGTGAAACCGGTGTTAATCTGTGGCTAAAATAGTATCAGCCACAGATTAACGCAGATGGACACAGATTATCGGTGTAAACGACTTTTCAGA
>JAYELB010000079.1:0-4700 GCA_034717055.1 Methanobacteriota archaeon | reverse complement strand
ATTGCAATGAGAAATATAATCTCATTAATAATAAATTTTGCGGTGGTGGGGGTGAGTAGTTACATTTATACTTAATGCTCACCGAACAATAAAGTAGCAAAAGTACATGCTCGAGTGACTCGTGGTAGGAACCATAAGATTTCTGTGTTAATCTTGTGTAATCTCGTGGTTTTATATGCTAATATTCACACAATTTTTAGTAAGTACTAGCAAAGTTGTCTGATGGTACTCCACATCCAGGAGATCACGAATGGCGCGAATTTGGTTGCCACGAAATCAGAGTGTTTTTACTGGAGTTTTCGAATTGTGTCGCTAATAAGTATTACTTGAGAGAGCACTATATGGCTTGTGGTAGGACTGTGAGCCTTCATGACACGGCAGCCCCGGACATTGTCATGACGCGTTTGTCCCCAGTCCAAATGCATCCGCCAGCTCCGCGCCTACTTTCCCGATCCCTAGCAGACGATCCTTGACGGTTGAGATCGACATATATTTCTCAGTCCTTGTGCCGTCGTCTGATTCTATCTTTATCACAAATTCGTCCTTTGCCGCCCCGTGCGCGATACATTCGTTTGCGAATCTGCCATATTCCGCGAGCATGACCTTCAGCGCATCAGTGACGAGCGGTTCTCTAACCACGTTCATACCATTAAACGTCAGCCTCACAAGCGTCGCAACTTCACGTTTTTCCGCATCCCCTACATAACTGATCACTGCCTGCATGAGGCCGAGAATCCTATCGCTATCGATCTCTTGTGATATCAATTCATCTCTTGTCAGATTAACCGGCTCCGCACCGTCATACACTATCGAATAATCGTTGGTAGTAGGTTTCATCCAGATGCGGACCATTCTCGCACCCCTCCTGTCCTTAAACTCTGCAGTTACCTGATTATTCGAGTATGTGACGCCAGCCAAACGGTGATGGGACAGGTCCAGCATCTTCACAGCGTCTTCACTATGGAATATACCTGCCTTTCTCGGTACCGGAATTGCGAACGAACCTACCAGATGCTTCACAATGACTGTATCCTTAAACCGCAGTTCATAAGCGAATGATAGCTCGCCAAGATCCGCTTTGAGCTCCCCGTGGAGTCCATTCTTCCCCTCCATACCAAGCGAATACACATATCTTGTGCCATATACGCCGAATTCGAGAAACGGACTGAGTATCTTGCAGATACGCTCCGAGTTGAGGTTGATCTTCTCAGCCAGATCAGTTAGTGACACATCAGACTCAGAATCGACCTTTGCCTTCTGCTGACCCACGCAGGATGCACATACCTCTGTGATTGCATTCTTGCAGACCTGTATCTCATCGGTGCCGCCATCTCTGACGAGCTCGTTCATCTGCATCGTTACATTACTTTCGAATGTTCTCAGCCCGTCGATTTTCATATCCTTCGCACGGCGGATCTCTTCCACCTCGTTATTAGCCGAGACGATCTCGTCTTCAAGCGGAACTGCCGCCGCGGTCACATCCAGTAGAGCCTCCAGATCGTGAATGAAATCACGATCGGTGGGGAGTTCTATAGAGTCTTGGTATAGATATTTCATTATAACACCATCCGTGCAATTCCGTACATGTCGTCATACACCCGCGCTCCCGCGATGCCTGATATCTCAAATATGACAGCTTCGGTTGTGAGGTACGTATCGACGCTATCACGCAAACAGCCCACAGTCACGTCACCCCCCTTGCCAAGCGCGGCATGGAGATGGATGCTTGGCCCCCCGTCCTTCCAGAGGATGTTTCCGATGCCGAGTATCTCGCAAGCGCCCGCGATCGAGTGCCACATCGGATCCGGAGGGACCGTGTCCTCCTTTGGACCGGTCACGACCTGTATATTCTTAACTGCCCCTATCAGCATGAAGAATGCTTGCTTGATCTCTTCGGTTCTTGCGAGTTTTACGAGTTCGTCAAGCAGATCCTCATCATGATCGATACGTGCGAGAAATACCCTACCAATCGTACCGGCTGTGTAGTCCATCTCACCCCCGCCCAGTTGCTGGCAGGTGCTTCTTTATGCCATCGATCAGCTCTCTGTGACCGAATGGCTTGGTGATGTATGCATCAACACCGATAACATGCAGACCGATCATCTTATCGATAGACTGCGCCTTTGCTGTAAGCATCACCACTGGAATATCCTTCGTTTCATTGTTTTTACGGATTGATTCGTACACTCCCCAGCCATCGATATCTTCCATCATAATATCCAGCAGGATCAGATCGGGTTTTGTATCTTTGAGCATATCCAGCGCATCTTTACCGCTGTAGACTGGTAGTACCTCATAACCCTCAGTTTCAAGCACCAATGTGACCAGGTCCACCGTATCCGGTTCATCGTCCACAGCCATAATCCTTACACTCATGTACTAGATACATCTTGTAGCAGATGCATAATAAAGTAATCCGTCATCATGAGATGGAAACGTTTATGTGACATCACCAGAGAGAGTACGATCAATGGCTAAAAAGAAAGAAAGCGGCAGCGGACTTATGTCTTCTGCGGGTCTGATGAGATATTATGATGCGGATGAGACCGCGGTACGCATAAGTCCGAAGACTGTGGTTATAGTCGCTGCTGTCGCGGGCATACTCGCAATCGCTCTTGGGTTTCAGTATGGAACCTGGCCCGGCTAAAGGTACTTCACCATGTACGCGCCCTCGCGCACATACCCGCGCGTCCTGTAATACTCGCGCACACCGATACCACTTGTAACAGCAATTTTTGAAAATCCGTGCCCGGATGCGGTATCCTCTGCAGCAGCGAGCAGTTCACGCCCATAGCCCCTGTGCTGCCACTGATCCTCGCGAGGGCGGGATTTCACACCCAATGACACCATCCGCCCATACACCACCAGCTCACGCACGAGAGCAGCGTTTGCCAGTTCTGTCCGGTGCGGAGAATCCGGGAACCGCAGCCGCAAAAAACCGATTAAGATATTGTTTCTCCGATCTTCAAACGATATGAAGTGCTCGGTCCCGCCACATGCACTGTACGTCTCGACCAACAATTCAATCTTCTCAGGCGTCCTTCCGCGTAGCGACGCATGTCCGACCTCGCGGCACCTGATACATCCGCATGACCCGCCCATCGACAAAAGCCGCTCTTCCGCAAGCTGGCGGATGTTGCTCTTTGTGACGCCTGCCGCGATCTGCTGCGCGGGAATGTCCCGCTGAATCCGCTGCAACCGCACCCACTTCGGAAGCACGCCCTTGATATCTGCAAGCAGCCCGATCGCGGAGTCGTTGTCAAGCGACTGGTAGCTGCCATCCTTCCACCACTGGTGGAGCACGGTTCCCTCGGTAACGAGCGTGGGATATATCTTCAGATGATCAGGGCAGAACGCGGGATCGCTAAAGAGTGTCTTAAACATATTCAGGTCATCGCTGGCATCAGATCCGGGAAGCCCGATCATTATATGGAATCCGACCTTAAGCCCGCTGTCTCGCAGACGCTTGTTGGCCGCGACTGCGTCCTGCACGGTATGCCCGCGATTGATCGTCCGAAGTACGCGGTCATAGACGCTCTGAACCCCGACTTCTACCTTCGTTGCGCCCATCTCGAGCAGGCGGTCGATCTCCACTGTGGATAGGTAGTCAGGGCGGGTTTCAAATGTAATTCCGATGTTCCTGACCGCGGCAGTCTCGTTTGTGGCAATTATTGGTTCAATATTAAGATCGGTATTGAGATCTGTATTGAGATCTGTATTGAGGTCGGTATGGGGATCGGTATCGCTATTGATATCCTTATCTACCACACCCGTACCTCCGAAATCATTCATAGCCGAAATCGCCTGCCCGACAAACCACTGCTGATAACCCGGCGGACGGGATGTGAATGTCCCGCCCATCACGATCAGTTCAACTTTATCAACCGGATGCCCGATGCTCTGCAACTGCCGCAGCCGGACTGTTACCTGCTCGTACGGATCATAGTCGCACTGGATCGCACGCATCGTGGCAGGCTCCCGCCCCATGTAACTCTGCGGTGTCCGGAATTCGGATGCAGGACCGCCAGGGCACGGGATACATGCACCGTGCGGGCACGGGTACGGTGAGGTCATCACCGCAACCACGGCAACGCCTGATATCGTGCGGACAGACTTTCGCTGTAGCAGATGGATCGCGCGGGCACGTTCATCCGCAGAGCAGAGCAGAAGGATCTCCGAATTCTTTGGCAGACTCGGGAGTTTGTACTTTGAGCTGACCCGCTTCTTGGCGGCATCAAGCCCGCGATCACTCGTTATCTCGTGATTCAGAATCTGCAGAAGGATCTCGCGGCAGGCTGGTTCGAACATTTGTGTGTAGGTATCATCGTGGTTGCATCTTAACGGTCGCGTGGGGCGGGTATCAACTACCAAGTGCTCACCGAACAATAAAGTAGCAAAAGTACATGCTCGAGTAACTAGTGGTAGAAACCACAAGATTGCACGGATGTTCACAGGATTTCTGTGTTACCCTTATATAATCTCGTGGTTTTATATGCTAATATTCACACAATTTTGGGTAAGTACTAGCAAAGTTATCCGATAACGCTCCACATCCATGACATTCGTACAATTTGCCAAGCCGACAAGAAGTTGCATCACAGATTGCCCAAACGGGCTGCCCTGTCCATTCGGGGTAATCCTACCACGAAATACGTGGGCGGCAACGCCTACGTAGTAAGCCTGCAGAACAACGTGGAAAA
>JAYELB010000078.1:0-4733 GCA_034717055.1 Methanobacteriota archaeon | reverse complement strand
TTTGGGCTTTGGTTTACGTTTCACCGAAAATCGAGATAGTATAAACTTAGTAGGTCATAACATGATTGGCAAAATTACTACCAATACAAGTAACTTTTTCGAGAACCACAGAATCCGGTAGAACCAGTGGATTTTATACGGGAGATGCTGAGATAAAAAACTCTCCACACACGAACACACATCTTCGCTGGCAAAACAGTTCGGAATTCATTTCTTTGGTTGCATCTATTTACAAGAATCACATCCGGAGTATCATCCATCAAACCAACCCCTGATATCAGTACCAGAAACGAGTTTACGCGCCCCGCACTCTTGCCACCACCCGATCCCTCTTTTCCATAGCCTCCGCCGCTGCACGGTCGACTGATGCGCACATCCGCTCGTAATCCTCTGGCGCTGCCTCGCCGACGAGTTTCTTGATCGGGGTGTATGCCGACTCCCGAAATCGCGGCGTGAAGTCGCGGACCTCGCCATCGATGACCAGTTCGCCCCCCTCGCCCTCGCATACCTCGCCAACCACATCGATACTGACCCCTGCACCCCTGATCGCGTCCATAATGTCATGTGCAGCGTCAGGCGGCGCGATCAAGAGAAGCGCATCCAAGGACACCCCCAGATAATCAATCTCAAGCGACTCAAGCATCGAGAGAACTTTCGGATTCACCAAATTTCGCATCTTCTCTTCATAAAAGACCAGTTTCACTCTGGCGGTTCTCGATATCTCCTTGGCATCGCCGCGTACTCCGCCATTGGTGACGTCGGTCATCGCATGAATTCTTCCCGGGAGATCCGCGGCAAAGAGCGCGTCGCATGCCTCTATAAATGTGATGTTGATCGTCTCATCAACGACATCGTGCATCCCGTAATAGAGCGCGGCAGTCGAGATCGTGCCGCCTCCTGCGCCTTCTGTCATCAGTATAACATCGCCCGGCGCAGCATCGATGCGTGCTGTAAGATCGCTGGCGATCCCGACAGCGCCGACGCCGCCTGTCATCCGATCCCCGATCACCACATCTCCGCCAATCCGAAGCGTGCTCCCTGTGACAAGTGGCACGTGTGTCAGTTCGGCGACTGCTGATATGCCTGCGATGTGATCGAAGATCTTCCCGACATCGCCGTCATCCGCGACGTGGATGTCTGAGAGCATCGCAACAGGGAGTGCGCCCATCACATAGATGTCTCTTAGTGCGGCGCGTGCTACATGAAACCCTGCAAGAAACGGAAAATCGCTTAGCCGTGAGTGGATGCCGTCGATGTTCAAAACAACGTACCGGTCCTGGTCCCGGTCCTTCTGCCCTGAGATGCGCACCACGCCCGAGTCATCGAGGTGCGACGAATCGACGATGGCGTCGGTCTTTCCGATCACCTCAGCGATCTTCTCGTGCGCATAAAAATCACCAGCGCCCCTCGACCCGACACCGAACTCGCCCATCGTGATCCCTGACGCGATCGGGTCGAGGATCTCTCCTGCGGGGCGGAGCGTAGCATGTGCTTCTGTGATCGTTGCGCTGGCGATATCACGCGCCCTCTTCCGGGAGATGTCTTTGATCTCAAGTATCCTGTCGGTAAGTTTCTGTTCAAGGTCCGGGTCGTTCCGGATGAGCCCTCGTTTTGCGTATCCCTCGATGTCCATCAGCCAACCCTTGTGCTGCGATCACATAAGATGTTCGTGGCTCTCTCTATAATTCGCGCCGATGCACTTTTCCACCCTTCCGGGAGGTTTGGTTATGATAAGGAAGATTAAACCACCTAGAGTATAGAAGATCACATGGAGTTGTTATTTTTGTCTTTTGTTATCTCTGTGTCCTCTGTACCCTTTGTGGTTTTCCAAAAAACCCCTATTCCGAAAATATCAAAAAGTCTCCGGGTTTTTGGTCACCGCAACACGAGATACCAGTGTCGGTGACAGAGTCGTTACCAAAGACGCATAACAGCACTTATATACCACAAACACAGAAATATGGTGATGGGCATGAATAAACAACTTATTATCTTCATCGTAATGGCATCGATCCTTGTCAGCAGTGGCTGCATAAACTCTGATAGCGTCGGCAGTGCAGCGGTAGTCAAAGAAGGCGACCAGGTTTCAGTGGACTACACCGGAAGACTGGAGAATGGTACTGTTTTTGACACATCTGTTGAGGACGTTGCGGTCGAAAACGGAGCATACAATCCGAATAGAGATTATAAGCCGATTGAATTCACGGTCGGCGCGGGGCAGATGATCAAAGGGTTCGACAGCGGTGTAGTCGGCATGGCTGTAGGCGAAGAGAAGACTCTAACCCTATCGCCGGAAGACGCTTATGGCACCCACAGCGAGGAGATGGTACAAACCGTTCCGGTTGACGAATTGAGTGCAGCAGGCATCACGCCTGTGCTCGGTGAAAAGCTCACCACCAGCATGGGGCAAGTAGGCACTATAACAGACGTCACAAATACGAGCGTTGTGGTCGATTTCAACCACCGACTTGCCGGAAAGATACTGATCTTCGATGTGAAACTCGTTTCTATCAGCGGTGAAGATATTGTGGCCGGGGCTGGTGGTGCTGACAGCAACAAGGGGGGTAATGTGGCTGATGCGACCGAAAATACCAGGGAAGAGAACCGGATCGCCAATATCGAGACGAGCATGGGAACGATGACCGTGGAGCTCTATGAAGAGCGGGCACCGGACACCACCTCAAACTTCATCGAACTGGCAAACCGCGGATTCTACAACAATCTGATCTTCCACCGCGTGATCGACAACTTCATGGTTCAGGGCGGAGATCCGAAAGGCGATGGCACAGGCGGCTCTGGAAAGACGATTAAGCTAGAGATCAATCCTGAGTTGACCCATGTTGATGGCGCGGTTGCAATGGCGCGATCAGCGCACCCGGACAGTGCATCCAGCCAGTTCTATATCTGCGATGGCGCGCAACACCAACTCGATGGACAGTATACGGTATTTGGCAGGGTGACCAACGGAATGGATATCGTGCGTGCGATTGCAGAGGTAGAGACCGACTCCGGAAACAGACCCCTAGAAAATGTCACGATTACCCGGATCACTATCCAGGAATCGTGAAATGGTCTTTACGCGCCAGTCCTTCGAAGCAGCGCCCTTATCCGCGCTTTTAGTTCCAGCAGATCGAATGGTTTCGTGACGTAGTCCTCTGCGCCGATCTCGATGCCCAACACTTTATCCTTGATCTCGCCTTTCGCGCTTAGCATGATGACCGGGATGTGCCTGGTTGCCGGATCCTCCTTTAACCTCATGCAGACCTCGTACCCATTCAGTTTCGGAAGCATTAGATCGAGGAGAATCAGGTCAGGTGTCTCATTGCTAACCTTCAGAAGCGCCTCTGCGCCATCGACCGCGCCCACCACTGCGTAGCTGTCCGCCTCAAGCGCCCGGGTCAGAGGGAGTAAGGTGTCTGGCTCATCATCAACAACTAGTATCTTTGTTCTGGTGTCAGCGAGTCTGCCGATCCGCTCTTCCACTTCTCCTTTTGTGATGCCGAGTTTCTCTGCGAGCGTTGCACTCGGAGTCGCATCATCCTGCTCCAGTATTGCGAGAATCTCTCTATCAGTATCGTCGAGTGTCATTCATCTCACCTGTAACATCTATTCGTTCCTGATATGTAAACTCTTACCTTCCATGCCCGAACGGACAGAAGTTATTGAATGGGCATATCGCACTGAACGGACAGGAACCGGGTAGATTCCTGTTGTCTACACGATCGATTACGATCCTCTCGCCTTCGGAAACCCGCTTAGGAATAGCAGCATCTCCGATAATCTGCCCAGAGACGTTGACCGCGCTTGCAGGTCGTATCTCATCGCCCCACCAGCTCACAATGCATGTTATCGGCAGCACCCCAAGGATTGGGGATGATGCCTTGTGCTATTACAGGCAGTGGAATCGATGGACCCCTATCGAGTCTATTACAGTATCAGGACAGAGATCATCGAATAGTTCCGCCTCCACCTCAAGTTGGTCATCTCCTGTATCTCCTATAACGATCCTAATCCTTGCTAACGACCTCACCATCCGGTTCGAGTTCAGTAAATATCTGCCCCTCAAAGGAGTATACCGCTGCTCCGGTGAGCCATGCATCAGGGGGCAGTCCTGCCTTCACAGAGGTCTGGCTGAGAAACTCCTCTGCATCAAAGCCCCACTCTGTCGCCACCTGTGGCAGCAGCAGCCCCTGATAAACGCCCTTTCTGACGATGAGCCCGTGCCTTCCGACTTCTACATGTTCCGGCAGATCCAAAGGCACAGCATCGATCTTTACAGGAGGCGTGAGTATCGTCACCTCTACGACGATCTCTTCCATCTCCTCGTACCTGACAGGCGGAAACCTCGGGTCACGCACCGCAGCACTCACAGCAGAGTCGAGAATCGCATCCTTAAGCAGCATGACCGGCTCCGGGTATCCGATACATCCGCGAAGGTCTCCGTTCTTATGTAGTGTAACGAATACGCCTCGCTTCTCCCCAAACACCTCTGGCAGATCGCTGGTTTCCACAACTTCTCCTGAGAAGTGGGTTTTTATCGCTGAGCGTGCCAGTCTGACCGTAATGGTTCCCTCATCTCTGTCGAGCATCGATATATCATTGCCATGAACTCTACATATACTTTGCCAGATCGTATGTGTTTAGCTGAGGTGGAAAAAACCACAAGATTACACGAGATTGACACAGAAATCTCGTGGAAATTGGTATAATCATGTGGTTGGCTAAACACATAC
>JAYELB010000077.1:0-4734 GCA_034717055.1 Methanobacteriota archaeon | reverse complement strand
AATTCAATGGCGATCTTAGCAACATATTCTCTTTTTGCATAACCACTCAATAGCTCTGCCGTATCCTTAATGATCGACTTTAATGAGTCTGGCATTTCATTTATGTCCATTTTACAAACCATCCTACAGATTTATTGAACCTGTTTTGGAATGCAATTGTAATAATACTTGCTCTTTAAGCTCACTGAAATCTCAATATGCGGATGCACGTAATTCCATCAGATATTATCGATCAAGAGATCAGTATATAAAACGGGGATGGTAGATTATTAGTTGTGAGTTCCCTAACTTCTTCGGATTTACCACCTATTGAAGCGACTGATAGCGGTTTTGTTTTGTAGTGTGATACAGTACGGATATGTGCAACTCGAATTACCAGAGAGCCGTTATTTTCTGGCAAGCCCAAAGTAGCCGCGCATACTTAACCTGAACAAAAGTTAACTTCTTCGTCAACTTTCGGGATGCAAAACAATACTCTGGGTCTGGAAGATTTTATGAACGTCAAAAAATCAGAGCGAACCGATGACCCCATCAGAATCGTAGAGAGGGAGCTTGGTGAATTAAAGGCGTACGATGTGAAGATCATCGATACCGCGGGCAGGCATCCCCTCGAACATGACCTGATCGAGCAGATGGAGAAGATACACGCGATCTCCAGACCGGATCAGAAACTGCTTGTGCTGGACGCCGCGATCGGGCAGCAGGCAATGGATCAGGCACGTACATTCCATGAATCAGTCGGAGTTACCGGCGTCATCATCACGAAACTCGATGGCACGGCAAAGGGTGGCGGTGGAGTCTTTTTATTATTTTCTGGGAACACGTCGGATTGCCTTACGCGATCACAACTGCAATAAGGGAGCACTACCGATCTGAAAAGTCATTTACACAGCTAATCTGTGTCTATCTGCGTTAATCTGTGGCTGATATTATTTTAGCCACAGATTAACACCGATTTCACTGATTTTACCCATCTAATCATATTTGTATTTGCCGGGTTGGCGTCATGTTTTCAACCGACCAGAACAAATTAAAAAACACACATGACCTGGCTCCGCAGTGCTTATACTGTCGATGAAAAAGCAATTTCAGAATCGTGGCTACCGCCACTGTTTTTGAGAGTTTTACGTACCAAGTCTCTGGCGGTGCGCTCTCAGCGGTATCAGAGACGAAAGCGCCAATCGCTTTTATCGGTGTTGGTGAGAACGTCGAGGACCTGGAGAAGTTCGAGACCGATAGGTTCATCTCGCAACTGCTCGGGATGGGCGACATCAAGACGCTGGTCGAGCGTGCCGGGGAGGCGTTTACCGAGGAGATTGATGTCGAGAAGATGCTGCCGGAAGGTTCACGCTTCAAGGGTATGTACCAGCAACTGGAAGCGATGCACAAGATGGGTCCCTTAAAGCAGGTGATGCAGATGCTTCCGATCGGGGGCATGAAGATACCGGACGACATGTATGACGAGACCTCTGGAAAGATGGGGTGGTACAAAGGTCATTATGTGGTAGGGCTCAACACATCGCTTACACTTTCTTAAGTGCTCCATAGGCTCAACACATCGTTTACAATTTTGGAGATTTGAGCGTCGAGAAGCCGTGATGCATCCGATGATGTGTCATGGCGAAATCAAACGAACCGTACACGGAAGAGGAACAGAAACGCATCAATGCGGTCAATCGATATCAGATGGGTGAACGTCCCTCCAGAATTTGTGAAAGCGTCGGCAGATCAAGGGTGTGGCTGCGAAAGTGGATTGGGAGATACGACAATTCCGATAAAAACAGTAAAAAGGAGTGGTTTAGTGATAAATCCCGGGCACCGAAGGATGTTTCACAGAAAGACGGATCCAGAGATGGAGCAACTTGTGGTGAACGCGCGAAAGTCGCTGATGGCGGGGGAAACAGAAGACACAAAGTATCGCTGTATCGGAGCCGTTGAGGTGCAATTGCATGTGCACGAGCTTGGTCACTCAGAAGATGAGATGCCGAGCCTGTCAACAATCAAACGCATCATTAAAAGGAACGGTCTGGTAGTCCAAAAGAAGAAACAGTACATCAGATGCAAATCCAAGAAGCGGTACACTCTGTTGAGCCCTACTAGAGCTAATGAGGTCCATCAGATGGACTTTGTGGGACCGCGACACATCAAAGGCTACGGACGGACCAGCGTCCCTGAATTTGATTGATGTTGTTAGCAGCAAGGCGTACATCCAGCAATATGCAGGCCAAACTATGGATAACGTGATCGGGTTCTTGCTCGATTGCTGGACTAAAAATGCGATTCCGAATTATCCTCAGATGGACAATGGCGCCTCTTTTATCGGTGATTTAATGCATTCAAAGCATTTCAGCCGTGTCGTGAGGTTGTGCCTCCATCTCGGAGTCGAACCCGTATTTATCGCACCAAGTAAGCCGTGGATGAACGGTACAATAGAAGACTTCAATGGGGAGTTCGGAGAGAAGTTATGGGAACGAGAACAATTGGGCAGATCTGGAACACATTCGGAGAGAGGCGAAAACTTTCCTGATGCGACACAACACTTCGCCAGGACTGGAAGTATCGGAAGACTGATTTGGAGGCTGTACCACAGCGCAGAGTTCCGGAGGATTTTGAGATCGATGTGAATAACCTGCCGATCACAGAGGGCAAAGTGCACTTCATACGGCTGGTGTCGGGAGACGGGAAAATTAGTGTGTTGAATGAGGATTTCAGTGTCGATGCATCATTGGCTCACGAGTATGTGTGGGCTACCATCGACACAAAGCATGAACAATTGATGGTCTACTATCGGGAGAAGAACGCAGAAGAGGCGATGCTTGTCCGAATTCATGAGTACGAGATTGGTGAGGGTGTGAAGGAGTTCGAGGTGCGGTTATAGATGGGAGATGTAAACGATGTGTTGAGCCTAAATTGCACTTGGGGTGTAAACGATGTGTTGAGCCTTTTGATGTAAGCGATGTTATGAGCCTTAACAATTGTGGACTCGATGACCGAAGCGGAGATGCTCGACCCGAAGATCGTTGATAGCTCACGCGTCAAGAGGATCGCACGCGGCTCTGGCACGCGGATTGAGGATGTGCGGGAAATCTTAAAGTACCACCGGATGATGCAGAAGGCGATGAAGGGCTTGCGCGGCGGGCGGTTTAATATGCAGAAGATGATGAAGAAACATGGGGTGTAGTTTCAAGTACCCAGCGTCAATGGCGCAACAACCACTTCCACAGCGGTAAGAACCTGATCGTACCATCGTTCGATTCATAATCCCACGTGATCACGAGCAGATCATCGCATTGCAGTTCTGCCCCCGCTTTTGCAAGTGCTTTGGTATCTCTTGCTGCGATATCTTCCCTGCCTCCGGCGTACGTCACCTGAATCAGTTGTTCTATCCTTAAACCGTTTTTCAAAACGAAATCAACCTCTCTGTGCTGGTAATCCTTCCAGTAATATATCTCAAGCAGGTGACTGACTGATTTCATCCTGAGTAACTCGACAGCAACAAGATTTTCCATCGATCTTCCGATCCCTTCAGAGAATTTAAACCCGGAAAGATTAGCAAACCCCGGGTCCATGGCGTAGATCTTTCTCGGATATTGCAACTGGTCTTTAACCTTGTACGAGAAGATTCTGATGTCAAAGAAGAGAAACGCATCCTTCATGATGAAAAAATATCTCTCCAGTGTCGGAACTGAAATTTTAACCCCTCTGGAGTTCATCATGCCACACATCTTTGAAAAACTTATTGGCTTTCCTATGTTTGAGGCTAAGAAGTATGATAAATCCTCTATTACTTCTCTCTTCTTTTTTATCGATGAGACAACGTCTCTACTAATTATATCGGTGAAAAGTGTTTGAGCAATGTATTCCTTGTTTGATTCGGAAAGAACAACCTCTGGAAATCCGCCAAACGAGATGTACTCACGGAGCATCTCCTTGATCGTCGCTGTATCTTTCTCTGTCAGGTATTCTCCCCCAAAGCCAACGTCTTTGAAGCGCAAAAACTCCCCAAAGCCAAGCGGGAAGACCCGTGTCGTGAGATGCCTTCCGGTCAGCAGATGGCTCAGTTCGGATTCCGTGAGTTTTGAGGTGGAACCAGATACGAATATCTTTATTTTCCCTTTGAATTCGTCATAGATGCTTCTGATGTACGATTCCCATCCTTCGATTCTCTGAATCTCGTCTAAAAAAACGAATATCCTCTCGTGATCCAGAAGTCTTCTGGCGTGGATGAACTCCACAAGGTCGTTTAAGTATTCAGGTGTCGATGGCAGTAGCCTTCTGTCCTCGAAATTCAGGTAGATCGTTGCTTTCTTGTCGACACCGCTACTTATAAGTTTTTTCATCGTTAAAAACATCAGATATGTCTTGCCTCCCCTTCTCGGACCGATGATGTCGTTTATCAGATCGCTTTTTAGTATCGGTTCAATCTCTCTTGGCATTGTTCGGGGCAGGTCTCTCTGCCAGTACTCTTCTATCGATATCCTTAATCTTTCTTTACGATTTTCCACAATATCGTTAAGGTGAGTTAATGATATTTAATATTTCCGTATCCACTCCAAAAAGTATGGTACAACTGTATCCACTCCAAAAAGGAGGGTAAGAGGTATGCGGGCTTCAATTTACCTAAATCTTGTGTTATGATCTGCTTTGATTTCTAAAGATCATCTGTTATCGATTTAATAACATTTTATTATACTTTTAAGATTTAAATTAGCACTTATTACATAATTTAGAACA
>JAYELB010000076.1:0-4735 GCA_034717055.1 Methanobacteriota archaeon | reverse complement strand
CAGATAAGTCAAGCGGTGAGATCAAAAAGATATTGTCAGAAGATGTGGAAAACATAGAGCTTTTTGTTGCGCATCACCTTCCTGATGTGGTTGCAGGTGTTGCCCTGCCTCTTTTGACGATCTGTTACCGTCCGGAGTCAACAGTCCCGTTTACATGGGCTTGTTACCTGGGGGGCGAGTTCTGATTCCAGAAATTTATAAAATATTTCGATATTAATCTGGATGACATAGTAGCCCTTGATGTGAGTTTCAGATCTACGGGCAGGATCCTCAGTGTATCCCACGACCTCATCATGCACAACTATCCGGAAGATGATGCAGGTCTGTGTGTCAGGATCCGGAACTTCGAGGGCGCAGAAGGCGAAAACGTCAACATCGCTGAGTGCATGGATGAAGATGAGGAAGCGCGGTATATCGTAGAGCGGATCGAGGTGTACCTTGAGAGGGGGATGAACCGGTCTGATATCGCCGTACTCTATCGCACACACGCTCAGGGCAGGAAGATCCGTCAGGCACTGGAGCAGAAGGGGCATAGCATCCGCGTGAAGGACGACACCGATTTCCTGAAACAACCCGTGATCAAGACCGCACTTTCATACCTGTATGTGCTTGACAACATTGCACATCCAAAAGCCAGAGGCACCGAAGGCTGGTGGCGGCTGTTCCATTACAACCACGCCTTGGATATGGCAGACTCGATCCGTATCGGCGAATACATCAAAAAACACAGGATAACATTCCAGGATGCGATCTACAACCATCCGGAACTTATGGATTTTTCGACAGGGGGCGTGCAGATCGTCCGGCAGATGAGGGAGCGCATAGACCGCCTGAAGGAAAAACTCGTGCTGGACGTCTCTGATATCGTGCTTGAGGTTCTGGACGCGTCAGGTCTGTCACGCCAGTTCACACTTGAGAGCACCAGACGGAGCAGGGAAGCCATGATGAACCTGAGAGACCTGTATGAGATGGCTGAACGGTTTGAGTCCGCGCATGGCAAGGATCTTGGCGAGTTCATCGCATATCTTGAGATACTGGACGAGATGGGAAAGAATCCAGCCAGCGCAAGGATTGTTGCGGATGATGCGATAAGTCTCATGACTATCCACGCCTCGAAAGGTCTGGAATTTAAGGTGGTCTTAGTGACCAACATGGCTAAAGACAAGTTCCCGCTATCCCGAGGCGGTGTGGAACCACTGATACCTGTGGAACTGATGGAACACTACCGCGACATCTTTGAGCATGACCACGGTTCAAAATCGAAATTGGCAGCCGCGATCAGGGACAGGAAGCGGGAGATCAAGCTGGAAGAAGAACGCAGGCTCTGCTATGTGGCTATGACCCGGGCAAGGGAGCATCTCTGGCTGACACTTGCAACGCAGTACAACGCGGGAGTGGCTCCCGTCCATGTTCCTTGAGGAGATCGGATACGACAACTGGAGGGCACAGGACGCTTCCCGGCTGGATATTCCGGGCATCACCTACCTGCATGATGAGCAGATCAAATCCATGGAGACCGTGCGGGATAGCGAGCTGGAACGAGAGAAAAGACGCAGGAAACGGCTGATCACAGAATCCCTTGACGCGGGTTCGATTGGAGAGAGTCTGGGGCATCTGCTGGCGTATCATGCGCTCAGGGATGGCGGCGGTAGTGGCGGAGGCGATCCGGGCAATGAGCCGGACTATATCGAGATCATAGCCCGCAACCATACGGAACTGGACCCCTGCCCCCATGTCAGGGGGATTATAAAAAGAAACCGGAGTGCCGAAGGGATGCCGGTTCCTGCGGGGATCACCTTCAGCGTCACGTCCATCAACACCTACCTCAGCTGCCCCAAAATGTATGAACTGCGTAACGTGCTGAATATGCCGATCCGGGCTATGGAAACCCCAACCGGAGCGATGAACCTCGGGAGTTTTGTGCACCATATTCTTGAGGAAGCTGTGAAGTTGAAGGTTGAGAGCAGGGAGCAACTGGATGCGGTCTTCTTTGACCTTGCCAAAGAGGATGAGTGGAAGGGCGTCGATATCGAGAGGGTCAAACCAATGCTGGACGTCTTCTGGGAGCGTAACAGGGATCGCATCCAGAGCAACCTGAGGGTGGAGCAGAAATTCACAGTGCCGCTCGGGGGCATCTCTTCAAAGGGTTCATCGATCGGGTGGATCTGATACCCGGAACCGAGAACGAAGTGGAGATCATCGATTACAAGACCGGGGGTGAGCCGGGACCGGGCGAACGGTCAAGACCGCTCTTGTTGTATGCGCATGGGTTCAAACATCTGTATCCTGAATACACAGTGCGGAGGATGAGTCTGGAACTGCTGTCAAATCCGAAACCGCGGGTGTATGAGTTAAAGGGTACGGAATATGTGAGTCAAGGGGTGGCATCGCTGGATGCTAATGTGCTGGCGGAGGTGGTGGACGTGGCGGAGAGCATTATTCACGATTATCTGCACGGGTTTGAGCGGGTGGATGATGAGGGGCAGTGCAGGGACTGCGGGTATCGGCTGTATTGTGGGTGAATAAGGTGGTGGGGTTTCTGAGTCTCCTTGACGGTATCTGAATGTGAGTGATGGCATGAATACATTGAAATATGAATAGCTCAAAATACTAAAGTGTAGGTGAACGATCCGTCCGTGCCATCTAATGGGGAAAATATGCGAATAATGTTTGGACATAAGTTGTTATACGCAACACTGATGCCCATTTAGGGGATACGAGATGGCGTTCGATGAATATATAGGGGGTAAACATCTATGGCAACAAATCGTATATATGACCTTTTTAATAAAAGGTATTTCGAGATCCCAAAATACCAGCGTGGATACTCTTGGGATCGTCAGAATGTCCGAGATCTGTTTGAAGACGTCCGCGAGGCAATAGAATCCGGTTTCAGTCATTACATGGGAACGGTTGTGCTTTCCGAAGGTGTTCCGCAGGGGGAACACTACTTCGTTGTGGATGGTCAGCAAAGGTTAGCGACCATTTCACTAATCATATCAGAAATTACTCATCGTTTACCGAAAGCAGATGCCGACTACCATCGTCGATTCTACATAAGAGAGGACGACTATAGACTCAAACCGCTTGGTCGTGACAAACAGTATTTTGAGAAGCTGTTGGAAAGGGTGGTGCTAAATCCAGAGAACAAGAGCCAGAGATTGCTCAAGGACGCGTACGAAGAAATAGGCTATGAACTGAACCGCATCAAGGATATGCAAACTCTCATGAAGGCAATCGAGCGCCTTGAAATTATGGAATTCGTTGAGAAAAGTGAAGGGGATGCAATCAGAATCTTCCAAACAGTGAACGATAGGGGTAAGCCTCTGACCAACATGGAAAAGGCAAAAGCGTTGTTAGTTTATTATTCGAACCGGTATTTGTCCAAAAAACTTGATGGTGATATTAACGACGCTTTTGGAGAAATCTTTGAGCTATACGACGACATTAAACAAATTGCGGACGATGAGAATATCCGGCTAATACGTAGCAAGGACTTTGACGAAGACAATATAATGCGCTATCATTTTGTGTCGTTTTCCGATGAGGCCTACGATGTTACTGCGCCATACGTATTGGGTTTCCTAAAAAGAAACTTGGGTTCCTTTAGAAGCGACAGCCAATTCAATGAAATGGAGATATTCATCTCTCAGTATGTAGGCAATCTACTGAATTTCTTTAGAGCTCTAAAGTCGATACTTGGGCGGGTTATGGAGGATAGTAAGTACTATAAGGTCTTCGTTGTGCTTGGTCCCTCTGCAACACTATATCCGCTTATAGTCAAACTTGAGATTCTTGGGAGATTGGACAAGGATATTCCAAATCTGGACCGAGGTGATGGTGGTAAATACACATTCTTCGACCTTTTGGAATTGATAGATGTCAGGGTTTACAAAACCAGAGGAACGCACCTCAGAGCAGAGATATCAAAATATGCTTCCGATCTAAATGATAACTTCACTGATGAAGAGATTCGCGATTGGCTACTGTGGTTCAATGCGAAATGGATGCCGCAAAGTCTTTTCGAGTCAAACATGATGTCAAACGTGTATGATAATGCCGCATTGCCTTATATGTTCCTCAACTACTGTGAACACTTTGAAGATAAGCCGTATTCACGGGACGATATCAAGAAACTCCTGGCGAAAAAGCCAACCATTGAACACATTCTTTCCCAGCATCCTACCTTTTGCCTATCATCTTATGGCTTTCAGAATGAAACGGATTTTGCGGACACAGAACATCATATAGGGAATCTTACTTGGTTCGAACACAACAGCGCGGTTGGCAACCACAACCCCTTTGAGAAGGCCAAGACCTATGATAAAAGTTCGTTCAGAATGACGCGAAAACTGTCATTTGACATTTTTGCGAATTCCGGCGTGTTTAACAAGTCTTCGATTGAAAACAGAACGAAGGAGATTTATGACTATGCACAAGCCAGGTGGTGGTGTTGATCAAAGACCACATTAATACATGTTAAACCCAATACCATACTAAGACGAAGGCAGGCGGTTAAATATGAAACAAGAGAAGATCACTCTTTCACAACTGGAAGGCTTTCTGTTTAAAGCCGCCGATATCCTCCGTGGCAAGATGGATGCTTCGGAGTTCAAGGAATATATCTTTGGCATGTTGTTTATCAAGCGCATGTCAGATGAGTTTGATCTCAAACGAAAAGAGATCAGAAAGGAATACGCTCATCGGGATCGTGAAATGGTTGAAGAACTGCTGA
>JAYELB010000075.1:0-4821 GCA_034717055.1 Methanobacteriota archaeon | reverse complement strand
TGATCTACTATCGGGAGAAGAATGCGGATGCGGCAGGGCTTGTCAATATCCATGAATACAAGATCGGTGAAAATGTAAAAAGATTCGAAGAGAAGTTCTGAACGCGAAAAGTGTACGCGATGTTATGGACCTAACATTCACTTGAGGTGTACGCGATGTGTTGAGCCTTTTTGTGTACGCGATGTTATGAGCCTTACCACATAGTCGTCTATCACCTAATTTGTTGGGTGATGGGACTATGTTTTATAGAATATAAATGTATTCGGAAGTAGGGGTATTCGGAACTACTGATGTAGGCAAAATGTTTAAATATGATGGGTGTGATGTGGCGATTACGCACATAAGTGCAGAACATGATGCGAGGTGTAATATGAACACAACGAAATTAATAGGAACAAGCATGCTAGCGCTACTTATAGTTGCGATAAGCGTGGGCATGGCAGCGGCAGTAGAGCCGGACATCCAGGCATGTCAGCAGAACGGAGATTTGAAACAGGAGTTTCTCGATGCGGAAGACGTTTATGTAACTGGCTCGGGCACCGGTGATGACGTGGTAGACGTCTATGTGATGAAAAACAAAGATACTTGGACTAAAAGCGATACGGTGCTTTTGAACAGCTATTCAGAATACGTTTTTAAGATCACTGCCACAATCCAGAGTGATGGAACGGGTTTCACAGGTACTGACGCTCCGGCTCAGAAACTATGGGGTGGTGACAGTACAGTACCTGGAACGTACGACATAATAATGGATGTCGGCCAGGATGGGTACTTCAATGGAAATGATGATTGTCAGAATGGCTTGGATATAGGATTCCACGTTGTCCCAGAATTCGCAACCATTGCAATCCCCATGATTGCGCTGCTCGGACTTGTGCTCTACATGCGAAGGAAGAAGGACTGAAATTAAACGATGGTCACACTGATCATCGTTTAACTCTTTTTATTTTGATAGTATCCAATCGTTTTCACCTGCGAAACGTAGATTTCACGCTTCCCAGCGGCAGACTCGCTCACGAATACTTGGAAACCACGAGAGCCAACAGCGACTACTGCATCGCGCGCGGATTCTGTCCGCGCACCCCAAAACCAATCTCCGGATCCTCCTGCTGGTGAGGCGCGGGTTTTGTACATCTTCTCGACTGCCAGAGCATGGAATGGTGCAACGGGGCGATTGAGCTGCCCGGATTCTGTTGGTGCCACATCTTGTCACCGCCAGTGAAAAGATCGCGTCCGAATGTTCATTGCCAGCGATCATGAGACAAAATTTGCATTCCGTGCCGCACCTCAGTCTCGCATCCGCCGGATCAAGTCGTTTCTGCAAATGTGCGCTCCAAACCGACGTTTTGTAGAGTCGCGCAAAAGAGGGGCAAACAACGATAGTAGCGGTACCGCCCATACTATTGCTAGCAACCGATGCAACCAGCACGTTCACCGTCTGGGTGTATGGCGCTGACATCAACGATCGTCGTGCATCCACAACAAGCACATTTTTATCGCTATATGATGATCCGGATGCATGAAGAAGTATGATGTCGCAATGAAATGCATCTCTCCCGAATTCTCAAGAGATCTCACCGCTCTGATCTTCAATCAAAGACCGAATCTCGAGCTGCTCCCAACTGCGCTTCCTTCTACCGAACATCGCGCTGATTTTCTTGCAAAGGTGACAGGTGACGAGGATTTCATCATCCATATCGAGTTTCAGACAAGATACGATCCCAATATGCCTCTACGCATGGTCTCGTATTATGGGAGGATTCTGTACGAACATCGGCTGCCTATCTATCCGATTGTTGCGTATATCAGTCCGGAGGACGCAGACAGGGAGATGGAAAACATGTACAGTTCATCGATAGGGGATAAACATGTGATGACCTTTGATTATGAGGTAGTAAGGATATGGGAACTCGAAACAGGGAAGATATTCGATAAGAAACTCTATGGACTCTATACGCTTACGCTATTGATGGACGACGCAGATATCGAGAGATGTCTTCGCGAGATTGCGGACGCCGTAAAGAATAAGCATATAAGTGCAGATTCATGTGCATGTATGCTGGTATTTGCAGAACTGAAATATCCAAAAGAGGTGGTGAAGGCTATGTCATTGGGTGATTTAGATAAATTAGTGAAACAGTCAGCGTTTTATAAGGACACCCTTGGAAAGGGTAGAGAAGAAGGTAGAGAGGAAGGTAGAGAGGAAAGTAGAGAGGAAGGTATTTTCTCTGTACTCACAGCGCGTTTCGGCTCGGTTTCGGATCGCATATCCAAGCGAATACATACCATCCGAGAAAGGAACGCCCCCATCCTGGATGATTTGCTTAAACTCGCTGCGACAGCGAAGAATATCGGTGAGTTTGAGAGGAAGCTAGATGAACTGGGATGAGAATGAATTTTCATGATCGGTTGTGCGATAACTTCCGGATCGAGGGCTCGTGAGATACGGGATTTGGTGCCGGTGGTTTGTAGTGCATGATGCAGGAATTGTGATCTTATGCATTTCCTCATGACAAACGACGTGGAGAGCTTCTCGATCCCACTTAATAGACTAAGTCCTGATACCGCAAGAGAGGTCTATGAAGTCGGACTCCCCCGCCTGCTCGACGTTTACGCAAAGACCGACATACGGTGCACATTCTATTTCACCGGAAGAATGGTGGAGATGGTGCCGGAGGCGGTAGAACTGGTGCTTGACCACGGGCACGAGATCGGCTGCCATGGATATGATCACTCTCCGGATCGTGCATTTGATCTGATGGATCTCGATGAGCAGATTCGGGAGTTGAAGCGGGCAAAGGACATGATCGAGGGAGTTTCAGGAAGAATCTATGATTTCAGAGCCCCTGCGCTGCGGATCAATGAATACACGATCCGTGCGCTGGAAGAGACCGGATTTACGACAGACAGTTCGATCGCATCCCAGCGCTTTGACGGACCGCTCACTTTCGGATCGAAACGGAAGTTGAAGTGGTTGATTGCGCCGCGGTCACCATACTACCCTTCGTACGACTCGGTCGTCAAGAAAGGTAAGTCAAAGGTGCTTGAGATTCCGATATCCGCGTTTGTTTCCCCATATATCGGAACGGTGATGCGGGTGAGTCCTCCGGTGCTAAAACTCATCGAGAAGATTATCTTCCTTGAATCATCAAAGACACGGAAGCCTGTTGTCTTTCTGTTCCATCCGAATGAATGTCTTGATGCAAAGCCTGGTGCTGTAGCTGTGAGGCGTGCAGGTAACGTGGTTGAGTACATATTTGCGGATGTTATCAGACAGCGGCTCAAGGTCAGGAATCTGGGGGTGCGCGCTGCGAAACTGCTGGAGGGGGTTATTCTGCGCGCGAAGAATGCGGGGGGCGAGTTTATGACGGTACGGGAGTATTCGAGAGTTGAAGGTCAGATTAAATAGATAGAGGTTTGTGACCAGGAACAGGGTGTGACTGCAGATGGGTGATAACCTGAAAGAATCGATGAGATGGTTCAGGCAAGCAGAGAAGGGTTTGAAAACATCTAAAAACAGTTTAAAGTCGGGCAACTATGAGTAGGCATGTTTCCAGGCTCAACAGGCAGCAGAAAAAGCTCTGAAGTCGATTTTGTATGGCAGAGGGTTCCGAAAGATATTGACACACTCTGCATTCGAGCTTATCAAGGAGGTGGACAAATTTGAGACCGGATTTGAGGAATTTAAGCGTGCAACAAAGGTTCTGGACAGCGCATACATTCCGACACGATACCCAAACGGGATCGCAGGTGATCTCACCCCATCCTGAGTAAATATGAACAGGATGATGCGAAAGAATGCATACGGTATGCAGAGTTGATATTGGAAAGGGTGATGGGGTTTACATGGAACTAGATGTCAAGTTGAGGATGTTTGCAAAAGATGCGCACAAAATGTGCAACGTCCATAAGATTCTCGTTTTTGGATCCTTCATAAGAAAAGATTTGAATGAGGGAAGCGATATCGATATAATCATCGTTGGAGACTGTGGGGAGCGGTTTCACAAGCGGATTGCAGCCATCATGGATCTGGCCGATCTGCCGATAGAGCCTCTCTGCTATACGCTGGAAGAGTTTAAATCGGATGGTTGCGGAAGGGAACTGTTTCATAGAGGAGGTTTTGAGAGAAGGGGTGGTGCTGTGAGATGTATCTCATTGTCCGTCTGTGGCGGGGAGGCTTCGGATCCGGGCAGGGGTGGGAAATGGAGGTCAGTGAACTTCGCACCGGGGAAGCGGACGCGGGGGATTCTTATGTTTATGAGTCGGACGTATCCGCGTTATATCACCGGATCGGGTGGAGGAATGTCGTTTCGTTCCGTATGGTGGAGTTTGTGCTGATGGTGCTGGAGCTTGGGCGCGCGCTTATGAGGATTGGGACATCCCATCATATCAATAGAAAATTTGGACATTGTCGAAAAATCCAGTGATCCAAACTTTCCACCCACCACACCCCCAACTCCCCTCTTCTGAATGTAATGAAAGTCCATGACCAGAGAATTCACACCAGATTTACCACATTTTCCCAACAACCCACCAACAAAATCACAAAAACTGTCCGCACACCAATAAAAAATAGATAGTCGCTGCTAATGACACTACACAGCATTCATGACTAAAAATCCATATCCAACATCCAGAAACGGCACAAACATCAAAAAATACCTCCAGAAGCGTCTTTTTTTACCGGAAAAACGCCCCGCACACCCCGCGGCTAACATCAGTCACATTTTTATCCCTTGGCGATGATTCGGGCGTATGCAGTACGATGTCGCAATGAAATGCATCTCACCTGAATTCTCAAGAGATCTCGCCACGCTGATC
>JAYELB010000074.1:0-4832 GCA_034717055.1 Methanobacteriota archaeon | reverse complement strand
CTCAAGATAATCCATGAATGCCAGATACAGGCTGAATGCAGCCACTCTAATAGCATCCTTGTTAATGTCAACTCCATAAATACAATTAGTGAGAATGCGCTTCAATTCTGGAATCGAAATGTTCTTCTCGTTATGGCTGAACTTCCAACGCGCGACCAACCGGCGAAAAGCTTCAACGAGAAAAATACCAGAACCACATGCCGGATCAAGGATGCTTAGTTCATACCGATGGTCACTGTCACTTGGCCATGGCAACACTTCATTCAATATAAATTCGACAAGGGCGTGTGGTGTGTAATAAGCACCTTCTTTTGATAGATAACCTTTTTCTTTTTCTTTATGTAGAAACTTTTCATAGATCGCACTTATGAGTTCGATTGGGATGACTCCGAAATCATAAGGACGCCAGAGCGTTTGCTGACCTGTATCCATATCTGTTCCATAAAAAAGCTCTCTGATGAATTTTAAATGCGTACTATTTACGTTGCTGTTCCGCTCTTCATCAGTCACAGGAAAAAGATCGCCATTGAATTCTTCTTTCAATTTTTCAAACAATCGATATACCGCGCTCTTATCTTTGATTACATCGGAATATGTTGTTGCACCATTTAAAAATTGATCATAGAATATATCTTTATCAATTGCACCGCGATCTTCGAGGTATAGGATGAAAATAGATCGTCCCAAAAGATTATGGATAACCGAATATTCTAACCCCTGGTCGTGCAATTTTTCACGAGTAATACGAAGGTGTTTAAGGAGTCTCTGATCTACCATTCGATCGCTTCGAAATCTCTGCCCTTCTTCCGATTTCCAAAAAGCACCGGAATCTATCTGAGATTTTGAAAATTTCTTGAGCCCCTCAAGAATTCCTGCTGCTATATCGAAGTGTTTGATAAGTCTTTTCTGTGTATCCAATTCGTCTATCTCTGGATTAGCAGGTTCTTCAAAGCAATTGTATATCCGCAACTCGCCAGGAGTAATAACATAAAGAAGAGGGATGCGACTTTGATTCCAGACACGACGATGAAGCTCTATGATTTCCGTTTCGTCAAAATCCGATGATAGTAGTTTAAAGTAGGCGATCGGTACGTCACCTGAGAAATACATAGCGTCAATATTTTTTATCAGTCGTTTTGCTTCAGAGAAAAGATGTCTCTGCATAGGCGAGCGAGCTTGTTCTACATCCTTTATTATTCCGCGACGATATTCAAGTTCGGAACAAACTTTTTCATATGTTTCTTCTTGATCCATGCAAAGATTATCCCCCTTTCTTCACCTTTATTTGATGCGTATTATCTTAATTTTCCTTGTTTTTTCAACCAGAGATGAATTGCTTCGTTGATAGCGTCTCCGGTCTTCATTTTATTTTCAACACATGCAGCTCTAAATTTGCGATAAAGACTTTCATCAATATCCCGAATAGTGGTAGAAATTACACCCATGTTACATCGATTACAATGGTTACTCGTAACCTATATATACTTTTGTATCATTTCAATATCATCGATCCCAAAACCCCCGCAACTCACACCCCCCTAACCGCCCGCGGATCCACAGCAACCCCGCGGCTTGACTCAACCATCTCGCGCCCGCTCATCATCGCCCTGCCAACCCCAAACGCCATGTTGCCCTCGATGATCACCTCATCCATCGGCCTGATCTGCGGGTCGGCGCTGACTACGCCGGGCGCAAGGATCGATCCTTTCGGCAGGAAATTATCAATCTCGACCCTGTAGATATCGGGCGGCATGTTGGCAGCCCCTGCAAGCGTCGGTGCGATCGTACCAAATCTGGTGGACGACGCAATCTGCTCACGGTCCGCGAATATCCTGAATCCTGACCTACCTGATTTTACCCGTGCGCGATCCGGGATCAATTGTTCCCCGACGCCCAGCCCGAACTGGTAGTCAGCGATCGCCCGAACCGTGGCGAGTGGCGATCTCTTGCTTCTACCGCGCGATTGTGATGCCACGATCCCGGCAACGGATTCCCGCAAGCTGGCAAGTGAATCATCCGACAGCAGACCTCCGCTGGCAGCAGCAGAGTACACAATCTCGATTCCAAGATCGCGCTCAACTATCTTGCAGATATCGAAAAATCCGCCGCTGACGTGCGCTATCACGTTTTTGTACGCATGTTTCGCAAGATATGTGCGCAGGCATGCAGCTACCCAAACAGTTTCATCAAGACTCCACTCCCCGGTAACAGCGATATCGTAGTGCGCCGCAGGATACGCGGTCTCGAGTTCTCTTGGAACAACACCAAGCGGCGATGTCAGTATGATCTCATGGACCTGCTGCCGGTAACCTTTGAGCGTATCGAAGAACCTTGCATGGGACTGTGACCGCGAGTATGGTTTCTTTGCCGAGCACGGCAGTATCACAAGAGTGTCAGTATCAGTATCGGGCGGAGTGAATCTGGAGAGCACACGCTCTGCAAATCTGGTGACCTCGACACGATTCTGCGACTCCGCTGTGTTTGCAACGAGAACGTTCTTCCGTACCGTCGGGGTGCGTTCCTCGAGATACGTGTGCTCAGAGTCCAGCAACCTGAGCGCCGATGTGAGGTATGGGGTGGATCTGCATTGCTTCTCCACATACTCCCGCAGGTACCCATCGCGGATGCATTCACGTACGGTTCTCAATTCTTCTCTCAATTTGGCGGTGTTATGATCTGCAAGCAGTCTGGCACGCTCTGACCGCGGGAGGCTGCGTAACTCTTCCGGCGTCCCGATCTCTGTGCAGACCGCACACGAGCACGGGAACTCACGCAGACGGTCGATCGATCTTGTACCTTCTCTTATCAGGTACATGTCCTGATACCCGCGTATTATGCAAGCGGTGTCGTCAACGAGATCGATTCCGAGATAGATCAGCACAGCAAGGTTCTCTGGCGTTGCAAGCGCGGGTGCATACACCGCAGTGTCTGGCACCGTGTTATTCTTCAATCTCAGCACGGCATCGACAAGCGATCTTGCTTGATTCTCGAAGAGTGCCACCGCACCGAGCACATAGAGGTCGCGACCGCCTGGTATATTTGCCTGCGCCGGATGGATCACCTCGCCGACCGCGCCATCGTGGCGGGATGACTGTGCTGATGGTGGTGATGTTGATGGTGGTGATGTTGATGGTGGTGATGTTGATGGTGGTGATGTTGATGGTGGTGATGTTGATGGTGGTGATGTTGATGGTGGTGATGGTGGTTGCGCCGGGCGGTTGACGATCTCTGGTGGTGCATGGGGCGGAAGCGACCTGTGCGGCAATATCAGCAGTTTACCGGGATCCGCCGATCTTTCCGGGATTTCGCCCCGGTCCCACACGCACCCGGAATCGATGATGCTGCCCTGATGCTTCACGAGCAACTCAGAGTGGAGGATCGCTGGCGTCCGGATTCGCGGATCCAGCATCAGTCTGCCGATCCTTGCGGCGCAGTCCCGGTCCGTTACTTCAAAGTATCTGGTCATTTGGACACACCTTTGGCATGACCGATGGCAGGATCTGTTATGATGTGTCGTCTTAATGTTTTGGTCGGCATAATGTTACCTTATGATCGGGGATACGTGGGGTGTTATTTGGTATTCCGAATCTAAACTGAGATGTATCCGCCCTTTATCAGATATCCTTCGATAGCTTCTACAAATTCTTTTGTTGCCCATATCAGCGATTGTGCCCGCGCCTTACTCACGGATCCCGGAGCGCCGTAATCACCCAATTGTCTCATGTCAAAGGCAGATACTATATATTCTCGCAATTTTTTAGGCAGGATTGCTGGTTTAACGAACTCCTTTCCAAAAGCGGCAATGACTGCTGAATGTTTTGAGAAGGATAGATTTTTGGTCAATAATATTGCCTCGGTGGTGTAAAACATGGCATAATATGACCGCCCCACAGAAAAATCATAGAACCCACCCCCAAATAGACTCTCCGCAGCATCAAGACTCTCTTTCGCCTTTTCTATAAGTTCCGAGATGTCTTCGTCTTTGTTCATATTGGAATTCCCTCTCTTTTTGCATTAAGAATGAGTGGTAACCTCCTTCTCCTGTATTGACCTTCCGCAATAGGGATTATGGAGATCACAGTATCATATAAGAAGTCTAACTGATGAATCTCTCCGGAGAACTTTTCCAGTTCAGAAATGGGATTGATTATATCGTCTAAAAGAAGGATAAGGTCGATATCCGATCCTTCTGTGGCATCTCCTCGTGCATACGAACCATATAAGATTAACCCCTTCAACCGTTCTCCATAGATTTTCTGAAGTCTCTCTTTCGCCTCGTTGAGAATCGGTTTGATGTCTTTTATGGTTTTGTTCACTTTTGCACCACCTCTGCCATTATTTTTTTCATTTCTGAATGTCCATAGTGAGTTGTTTGTAAATTGTTTGTGAGTCGTTTTAGCCCTTTTAGTATATATACCGTGCCGCGGCCCAGCATGCCCGCGTCTTTCGATGATCGCCTCCCAAGCCATACCGCTTTCAACCTGTTCCGGCACATCCGCGGGCTATGATGCGTATGTTGCGCGAAAGGTCGGTCAGCCGTGACAGATGGCGGGGTCAGATACGATGCAAGCGTCCTGATGTTTCGGCTGGCATGATGTTGTTCTCCAGATGGGGGCGAGGGTGGAAGTAGCGCTCTATTATACACTGTGCCTTTGATAGACAGCCCCAACTCGTTTTCCAAACGATTTGACATACTCAAGAAAACTAAGACCCTCGAGTTCTGCTTCTTTAGCGATGATTTTCCTTGCAATGTGAACCTGCTGTAACGCTGGATCGTCAGGAAATTCCGCCCCTACCATTTTTCTTACTTCTTCCATCTCTTTTTCTGTAAT
>JAYELB010000073.1:0-17875 GCA_034717055.1 Methanobacteriota archaeon | reverse complement strand
GCGATAACACTCTAATAGATAGAGATTCAATGACTATGATATGCCAGGATTCCTCCCGCTCTTCATCGACCTTTGTGACCAGAAGGTGGTGATCATCGGCGGCGGCTCGGTTGGCGAGCGCAAGGCGGCATTGTTCGGAAGATATGCAAAGACGGTTGTCGCAAGCTTCGAGTTCACCGAGAGACTGATGGAATTAGAGGATATCGAACGGATAACCATGGATGAGAAACTTGGCGATGATGAGTTTGCCGACCTGATAGAGGATGCCTTTCTGATGATACCGGCAACAAATGATCCTGCCTACAACAAGCACCTATCAGATATCGCAAGCCAACATGGGGTGCTGGTCAACCGTGTGGACGATCTCGGCGATGTGATTATCCCATCGGTCATCGCACGCGGCGATATCGTAATTGGCATCTCCACGCTTGCCCACAGCCCTGCGTTATCACGATACATCAGGGGACGGATCGAGGAAGTGATCACTCCTGCGTATGCGGATATGGCGAGACTACAAAGCGAGGTGCGCGAGTACCTGAAAGGCAGGATTCCAGACCAGGAGACCCGACAGCGGGTATTGTGGGAGATTCTCGAAGATGGCACTGTGTGGGAGCATCTCAGAACGTCTTATGAGCATGCGTTTGGGCGGGCGATGTTACACTGCGAGGATGTGATCTAATTGGATTTTTCTGAAATTGATCCGTTGATATGGGCCGGAGTTGGACTTGCAGCAGTCTCGATCGTGGCGCTTGTGATAATCTGGAAGATCGCCAGATGGAAGGGCGAACTTGACCGGTGGAAGCGAGAGGTTAATGAATGGCGAGAGAACTTTTCGGCTGTTGGCATGGATTCACAGAGCCGTTCACCGAGTCTTTCATCCGCTGGAGATCAAGATCGGGTAACGGGAGCAGCGCCTGCAGGAAAGATGCCGGATCGATCCGAGGTGCCTGCCACACACGTACCCCAGACAGAGATAGCACTGTTGTATGCGCTTACGGAAAGGAGAGGCGAAGCGTGCATGACGGCGGAGATTGAGGATGATGCCGCCATGTTCCATCACGATCTTGGGAACCTACTATACCGCTCAAGACAGTTTGAGAAAGCAGAGGAGGAATATCGAGAGGCGTTAAGACTCGAACCCGATTTTGCAAGAGCCCATGCCAATCTCGGTTTCCTGTTAAAGCGACTGAAGCGTAGCGAGGAGTCCATGCAGGAATTCGAGATGGCGCTTGCCTCGAAAGAGCAGCTCCCTGACCGGGGCGAACGGATCATGAAGATGCTGCAAGAGATGAAAGAGTCCTGATCACATAAATTCCTGTAGTTTCTGCTCGATGTGGTTCTTCGGAAGTGCGCCGATGATCTGCCCGGCCATCTCGCCATTCCTAAATACTAACATCGTCGGTATCGCGCTGATCTGGTATTTCATGGCAGTGCCCATATTCTCATCGATATTCAATTTGGCAAACGTTATCCTGCCTGAATACTCTACTGCAAGCTGCTCGATTATCGGTGCAACCATCTTGCAAGGTCCGCACCACTCAGCCCAGCAGTCCAGCACAACAAACGGATGTTCGCGCACAGTTTCTGTAAGGTTATTATCGTCCAGTACCAGTACTTCTCCGGATGTCATTGTTTGTAATCGCTCCATTTTCTTCTGTCGGATTGCTTCCAGTTCGTCCATGATTTAGAATTCGAACATGGTTTCATATAAATCCTTGCCATAACTAACCACTGGCATCGATCATCTCCCGATCCTTGTGTGGAGTTCTTCGAGATTTCTCTCCTTCAGATCGATGACTCGTTCGATGCTTCGCATCGTGTTTCTTACATAATCCTATTCTTTGAGTCCCTTTTTGGTATATAGCTGCATCAGCGAGGTATACAATCGTTTATACGCGGTGGTTTGCTGGTTTAGCTGGACATACCCATCGATCATCCCCTGATCGACTCCAGCTTTTCCTGCAGCATCAATAAAATCACCAAACTTTTGACGGAGATGTAATATCCTCTGTGACTAAAATTAAACCTTCTTTTGTGACTGGTTTTACAAGATACTCAGTTATATGCGGTTCTTTCTTCTGTGTCACATCTGCGGTCAGTTGTTTTGCCGTAAGAATAACACAGGAATCGATTTTCAGTTTTTCAACGTATAGGAAAGTATAAACGCATTTGTGTATCTTGCTGCTGAAATTAGACACATGATGAGAAAAACATCACACTTCAATTTTACACGGATTTTCACAAGATTTCGTGTTAATCTCGTGTAATCTCGTGGTTTTATATGTGGGCACCCCCACAATACTCGAGTAAGTACGCTTGGGTGCATAGTAGGGAGATACTAAGCGCAGGTGGATCTCATGGGCGTTTAACCGAACACCTATATAGTGGGATGTTACCATCGAGCCTGCATTTGGGTAAGTTATTTATTGGGGCTTACCTAACTTTGTTGTCTGCATTACACTTTTATAAGCTTCAGCCATATACGATACCAATGGTACTTGATAAACTTGGAGAATCGCTTCAGGGTGCGATCAAGAAGATTGCGGGCGGCGGACGGATCGATAAACACGCAGTGGACGAGATGATAAAGGAGATCCAGCGCGCGCTCCTCCAGTCAGACGTCAATGTGAAGCATGTAATGGATCTATCCACGCGGATACGCGAGAGGGCACTTGACGAGAAACCACCTGCAGGCATGGGCGCACGTGAGCACGTAATCAGGATCGTGTACGATGAACTCGTCCGGCTTATGGGCGTTGGCACGCCTCTTGCACTTTCGAAGCAGACGATCATGATGGTCGGGCTTCAGGGTGGTGGTAAGACCACGACCACGGCAAAACTGGCACGGTACTTTCAGCGTAAGGGTTTGAGGCCTGCTGTGATCTGCGCGGATACCGACCGCCCTGGTGCTTACGACCAGTTAAAGATTCTGTGTGACAGTTTGAACATTGCTTTCTATGGGGAACGCACCGATGATCCTATTGGAATTGTAGAGCGGGGGCTAGGTGAATTAAAGTCGTATGATGTGCGGATCATCGATACCGCAGGCAGGCATTCCCTCGAACAGGATCTGATCGAGCAGATGGAGAAGATACACGCGATCGCAAATCCGGATCAGAAACTACTTGTGCTGGACGCCGCGATCGGGCAGCAGGCAATGGATCAGGCACGCACATTTCATGACTCGATCGGGGTTACTGGCGTCATTATCACGAAACTCGATGGTACGGCAAAGGGCGGCGGCGCGCTCTCAGCGGTATCGGAGACGAAAGCGCCGATCGCGTTTATCGGTGTTGGTGAGAACGTCGAGGACCTGGAGAAGTTCGAGACCGACAGGTTTATCTCGCAACTGCTCGGGATGGGCGACATCAAGACGCTGATCGAGCGTGCTGAGGATGCGTTTACCGAGGAGATCGACGTCGAGAAGATGATGCAGGGCAGGTTCACGCTCAAGGATATGTACCAGCAACTGGAAGCGATGCATAAGATGGGGCCCTTAAAGCAGGTGATGCAGATGCTCCCGATCGGAGGCATGAAGATACCCGACAACATGTATGATGAGACCTCTGGCAAGATGGGGCGGTACAAGGTCATCATGGACTCGATGACCGAAGCGGAGATGCTCGATCCGAAGATCGTCGACGGTTCGCGCGTCAAGAGAATCGCACGCGGCTCTGGCACACGGATTGAAGATGTACGGGAACTCTTAAAGTACCACCGAATGATGCAGAAGGCGATGAAGGGCTTGCGCGGCGGGCGGTTTAATATGCAGAAGATGATGAAGAAACTTGGGGTGTAGACGGTTTACTCGATATGAAATTATGATACAATGTTCACTTTGTACGGGTATATAAAAAAGCGGTTTAAGGTGAATGGAGATGTAAAATATCCGTAGCCCCCCCCCCAAATCAGAGGGTACAACGTATGTGGGATTTAATCTACTAAATATCGTGTTATGGACCGCTTTAGTTCCTACCGATAGTCTGTCCTCGAATTAGTAGTATTTTTTCACACTTTTAAGATTTAAATCAACATTCATCGCATGAAGTAGAACAGTAGCTGTACAAATTTGTAACAGCAAGTCATCGATTTTTAGATAATGCCCCGCATACCAATCAATTTGGAGAGGATACGGAGGTATGATGAACGACTCGCTTATGCGCGCGAACGTTGGTTGAGTAGAACATGCTCGGGTACTATATGGTAGGAACCACAAGATTACACGGATTTTCACAAGATTTTTGTGTCAATCTCGTGTAATCTCGTGGTTTTATATATAGACACCTCCACAATACTCGAGTAAGTATGCTTGGATAAAGATAGTAGGGAGCTGCTAAGCGCACGGAGCTCATGGGTGCTTAACCGAACACATATAGATCTTCTACAAGTATCTGGCATGAAAATGCAAACATCTTCAACTGAGCAATTGCAGATATCCACAGCGGATTTAGGCATTTGCTGACACTTGCCCGCGGGATTATGTTTGCGTTTCCGACCCCCTCTCCTGCTGTAACATAATCACTCTCAATCCTCTCAATCGAACCGATGCCGCGCATACGCCCGGATGATACCAGGCGGGCGCGGCAAATTAAAATATGAATTCAGGTTCATGTCTGGGAGCTCGCACACATCTTCGCGACAACATCCCTTCTGGTGATGAACCCGACCAGATCCTCATCCAGATTGAGCACCGGAATCCCGCCGTACCCATACTTTAGCATGAGATTCACAACATCGGGTATGTTGGAGTTCGTGTACACGGTCCTGACGCCGCGGCTCATGATATCCACGGTCAGGAGATTCTTGACTCTGGTATCTTGTTGATTGGTAGTGACCAGACCACGGATCGCACGCATTGCCTTTGCTATGTCCTTCTCGGTTATGATGCCGACCAGCCGATAATCCTCTAGCACCGGGAGCCGCCCGATGTCATGATCCATCATCGTCCGTCGCACATGGACGACGCGATCGCCGGGCGAAGCAGTGACTGCCTTGTTCATAAATTCCGCAGCAAATCCAAAGACAGTCTGTGTTTGCAGAACCTCCTGCGGAGTGACCCAGCCAAGGATCTTGTCATTATCCTGTACAATAAGGATGCCTCTCTGTTCCTGTAAAATCGGTATGGCGTCATCCATATCCATGTCCGGAGGCACCACCGTACAAACATCGCCGACCGCAGTGGCTACATGAAGCGAAGATGCTGCTATACCTGATTTCCTGCTCGTACCGAGCGCACGCGCAATGTTTCGCATGGTCAGCACACCCCTGAGCGTACCTTTGCTTGTAACCATCAACCGTCTGGTATCGTGCTTATCCATCATATCCAGTGCACGAGACAGGTCTTCTGATTTTTCGATACGTACCGGATCCACCATAATATCACTTACATTCATGATTCTTCTCCCATATTGTTTATCGCTTGCAACATACTATCCTGACCCAGGATTCCTACCACATCATTCTCGTTATTGACAACAACGATGCTGGCAATCCGCGCATCAACCATCGTGCGTGCCGCATCGATTGCAAGCCCATCCTCTGCTGTCGTTACCAGCGGCGCGGACATGATGTCCTCTGCAATAACCGGAAGTTCCTGAACTCTCCTACCTTTGCGCGGGGTCGACGATGTGCATGCAAACGTCAGGTTGGAGTTGGTAATTATACCCACCGGCTTTCCGCCGTATTCGAGAACCACGATCCGATCCACCTCTTCATCCCACATCATCTGCAGGATATGGCTGAGCGAGTGGTGTTTGTGGACTGTTGCAACAAAGTCGGACATAATCTCGCTGGCGCGTACATCGACGGCCATCCGGGAAAAATATTCAATCATATCTCGTTTGGTAATGATCCCTTGCAGATCCCCTCCTACCCCATCGCGAACCGCAAGACTGCCGATACCATTCTCAAGCAGCAGTTCGGATGCTTGCCATACGCTGGCGTCGGGATATATACTTACCAACGACTTTGTCATGACCAGTTGTACAGGAATCTGATCGATCGGACGTCTCCGCCACTGCGGTTCTGCCTGATCAAGTCTGCGCCCGATATCAGATTCGGTGAGTATGCCTACAGGCTCCTCATGTAGTATCACCGGGAGCCTGCTGATCCGGTGGCGGAGCATTAGATTACGCGCCCTTGAGATTGGCTCTCCTGGTGTAATCACATACACCGGAGCACTCATTATGTCCTTAACTCGCATAGCTCATTGTCTTGATGTGGTTAGTACTCTAACAAAATCTCTTTCCGTCAACATTCCTGTAAGAACACCGTCATCGATGATTGGAAGCGAACCTACTCCGTTTTCAGCCATCATCTCAGCAGCATCGCCGATATCCCTATCCGACGTTGTCCAGATAACCTCCCGGCCGACGAGTGTCTTTACAGGTACACTGAGTGCATCATCGATTCCGGTTGCCCCCTTTGTCAACGCCTCGCCGCTGCCAAGGAACCGCAGAATATCAAAGGCAGTGACAATTCCAAGCAGGATATCATTCTTGACGACCGGAATGCGCCGGAATCCGTTATCGATCATCAGTTTACCGGTAGTCCCGATCGTAGCATCCGGCTCAACAGTCGTCACATTCGTTGACATATAATCGGCTATATTGGTGCCGATCTCGATGCCTGCGACCAGATGCATGAAATCCTGTTCGGTCACGATCCCGGAGACGCGCTCGTCCTTGTCCAGGATCGGCAGGTATCCGACGTTCACATCTTTCATTAGTTCCAGAGCATTCTCGATTGAGGAGTCTGTGTACAGGTATGCAACATCGGTCTCCATGATCTTGCGCACCTCCTCGTTGACCGCAGCCAGTATGTTGCCACCGAACCGGTTGGTGACAAGAGAATGCCTCGGTCCGCCGCACAGAAAATCAACGATGTCTCTGCACACGATACTACCTCTTAATTGCTGCGTGCCTGCATCAGCGATCGGGATTCTTCTGAATCCATGATTCAGCATCGTTTTTACGGTGCTCATAATCGATGTGGTCGGCGGAACCGTTACAACATCTTCTGTCGCTATTGCAAGTATGTCGCCATGGTGCACAGCGGCACGTGCGTTAATTTTATCGCCGCCTCGATCCAGTGCGCCCCCTACCATCGTTATGCGCGGTTTCGTTGTTCGTTGTCTTTTCATTACATCACCAAGTAAATCACGTGTGATCATGCATTATCACAGTGTATTTAAAGCTTGCTACACTTGTACCACCAATCACCTCTTACAGGTCATGCAGTGTGTGGTGAGATGTTCAATCATTTAAGTGTATTGGATGGATCGGGGTTGTCAACTTGTACCAGCGCCAACACCAACAACTATATCAGTGCAATGTAGAGAGGTGATGGTCAAGTTTGAAAGGAGGTGCCCGGATCAAGCAGATTGCACTGATCACAGATGATTTCTCGCTACACCAATCGGTCATCTCTGAGGTACGGTCGAGAAATCTTAAGATCGTGACGTTCCGAGTCGGTGAAGAGGTACCGGTACATATCGGAGTCGTGATCACCACTGAGTCAGAGACCGACGCGATCGACTTCGATCCCGATCACATAGTCATAGCAGATCCCGCGGAGCGTGCCGATACGATCGTAGATCACGCGGTTATGAAACTGCGGGAGATTAAAGATGATAGCATTATCATAGGGATCGATCCGGGCGAGCGAACAGGCGTTGCTGTACTCGCTGAAACTACAGTGCTCTATACCTACTGTGTCCCGATGGCGGAGGTCTACCAGACTGTGCTCCGAATCGTGGAGTCCATGCATCCCGAACAGGTAATCATCCGCATCGGACACGGGGCACGGCTGATCGGAACCCGGATCGTCAATTCGCTGACCAAACTCAAAGCGCACATAGAACTGGTGGATGAGACCGGAACCACGCCGGCAAAGGGCAGGGATCCGGACATACATGCGGCAATCAGAATCGCACATCTGAAAGGCATTCCGATTGGAAAACGGTTCATAACTCCATCAATTGGAGAGATTCGGTCGATTCAGGATCATAGCAGGGAGCAAACAGGAGGCGAACTGACAATCTCGCGTGCTCTTGCCGAAAGGGTTGCTACGGGTGAATTGATCCTCAAAGATGCGATTTTAATACAGAAAGGAGAGAAATGAAACCGCGACAAACACATCTGTCCGACAAAACTTTATACCGATGAAATAGTTAACTATCACAGTAACATAGTAACAAAGTGCGTAGTCACATAAGATATGTAATCACGGTGGTTGCAAATGGGCATAATTAAAAAGATCAAAAAGAACCTTTCTTCGACGTTTAATAAGATATTCAAGCGTGGAAAGCTGCGAAGGATCGGTATATACGGCCCTCCGAACGCTGGCAAGACCACGCTTGCGAACAGGATCGTGCGGGACTTTACAGGAGATGTGGTCGGCTCGGTCTCTAATATTCCGCACGAGACAAGAAGAGCGCACCGCAGAGAAGGCGTGACCATCGAGTCAAATGGTTCTGCCATTACGCTGGATATCGTGGACACCCCAGGGCTTGCAACGAAGATTGATTTCCAGGATTTCATGGCAAAGGGACTTTCCGAGGACGAATCAAGGCGGAGGGCAAAGGAAGCAACCGAAGGCGTGATCGAGGCGGTAAGATGGCTTGATGATCTCGAAGGCGTGATCTTGGTGATGGATGCAACCGAAGATCCGTTCACACAGGTAAACGTCACTGTGATCGGTAATATGGAGGCGCGCAAGCTTCCGCTCCTGATCGCTGCAAACAAGATCGATCTCGACAATTCTGAGCCCTCCCGCATTAGAAGCGCATTTCCGCAGCATCCGATGGTGCCGATCTCAGCAATTAATGGCGACAACATCGATATCCTGTACGAAAAGATCGCAGAACATTTCGGGTGATCTCGATGAAAGGTATACAGATGGATCTGATCTCATCGGATAAACTCGAGCGGCTCTCATCGGTTGAGAAGATACGCATGATCCTTGATGGCGTGGAGAATGGAAAGATCATCGTCCTTGAGAGGGGCTTAACTCCACAGGAGGAGACAAAGCTAATCGAGGCGACGATGACAAGGATTACCCCTGGCGAGTTTGCTGGCATCGAGATTGAGAGCTATCCCGGAGCCGTACACCAATCATGGTTTGACAAACTGCGCAAGAAGCCGGTCGACCGAGCCCGCTTGACCGTGATCGGGCCTGCTGACCAGTTGAAGATGTTAAAGCGGGACCGGGATGTGATCAGCGCGATGGTCTCCGCGAGGTGAATGAGGGGGCGCGGGGTTGGGGCCGGGGTGTGTGTGTGGTGAAGTGGATTCTGATACAACATCACATCGGCACCTTGCCCATAACCTACGAGAAGTGAAAAACGATTCGGTTGAACAGACTGCTTTCGATGACTGGCTTGCCGAGATGGCAACATATCCTGAGATTCAAGCCGAGTTACACGAGATCGATAGAGAGTTTGCCGTAACGGAATCGGATGGATTGGGGAGTTTATAATAGCTGTTTGCAAGATAGACTGGATATGTATAATTTTATTTTAATTCTTGCAGGTATTTTTCGAGATCAGTATAGTCGTTTTTCCGATTCAGTACGCATACAAGAATGATGTTGGGGGATAATACTGCGTATGTATGTCTCATCTCTTTGCTCCGGATGTTCAGCCGGACCCTGAATACGTTATGCACTGTTTTAGAGTGAATCCTTTTGAATCTGAATGGATCTGACGAGATCAGGTTGATCTTTTCTTTTATCTGATCCTTGGATTTTCTATCGAGATCCATTATCTGCTCAATAAAAAATTCTGTGGCTACAAGTTCAAATTTCATTGCAGGGCGTTGACGATATCATTATGATCTCGTATTTTGCCTTTCTCAATTGATGCCGACAATAGTTTTTCGATCAGATCAATCTCTTTGCCGGAGAACGTTTCATCGTATCTGTTATCCCTGAAGACTTTATCCCTGATCGCTTCAAGAATAAATTCCTGAATATTTCTGTAACCATAATTATCGACATACTGTTCGGTAGCTGATTGTAATTTGGAGGGTAAACGTATATTTATCTGCGGATTTGCATGAGTCATAGATACCGATGTATATCTATTGGTACTTAATGGTATCTTTTGCTTTTGTGTTTTCAAATTTCGGCGCTGCATTTAAATTTATGCGCCAATCAGCCCGGCCACCGCCGCCACCATCAATTTCTCGCCGTCGGTCTGTGATTGTTTTTTGTGAGGCAGTCTTGTGGATCATTGCTTGTGCGCAGTCCTCGAGTACTGGCATATACGCTTGGCGCCCGCTCAGATCATGCCAGACGTCAGGAACACCCCCAGCACAACCAGAATTATTCCGGTCACCAGTCGTATCATGGCTCTCTTCTCCTTCCTGAACCGGTCCACCTTTGTCGGACTTAACCCGACGACGATAGCAGTTCCGATTATCAGTATAGGAAGGATCACGCCAAAATTATACATACATAAATATGTGATCCCTTCAAGTTTCGCTTTCTGTACCGCGATGAGGTTTAGTATCGTTAAGTAGATCGCGCCTACACACGGGGCTTTCACAAGCGAGAACAGCGCGCCCAGACCCAGTGCGGAGAGGACGCTATTCTCATTGACCATCCGCTCCATCACGCCTTTCATAAACTTGGAACTCTCGAAGAGTGATCTCGCCTTTATTTTTATGTAAAAGTAGTCGTAGATGTGCATGATGCCCAGTGCTATGGTGATCGCACCGAGAACGAGGTTTAATGAACCAAGGTCGCTTGCAAACGACAAAAGCCCGATTCCGGTCAGTAGATACACCAGAAATATCCCAAAGGAGAAGAAAACAATGAATTTGGTGACCTCAAGCTTCTTTTCGGTATTCGATAATATCATCGCCGCCATGAAAGCCACCACTGCAAAGAGGCAGGGATTTGCCCCTGCTACCAATCCTGCCAGAAACACCGTAAACAAGGTCAGTGCTACTGCTATATGGATGATTACCGTATTTGAAACCGCACTTTTCTCTGCTTCCCCGCTTCGGTAGTGTATCTGCGCTCCTTCTATCTTATGATTTCCCGAGTGCGCTTTTGGATCGACACGAGCCACATAAGTTACATTTCTCACATCTCCCGGAGATAGTGTCCCGTTCCATGCAGTTTTACCTTCTAGTATGCTGAAAAAACCGGGATAACTGTCGATCAGGATAACATCTGTCGTTATATTCTTCTTGTTTACCATAGAAACAGTTATAGTGACGTTCTCGCCGGGATTTAGCTTGACAGGACGGATCTCCTTGTACACCTCGATTTCCGGATCATAAAGCGCGTTATTTATCGAACTTACAAGAAGACTCTCCAGTTTTGAAAGGTTGTTTCCGTAATCGCTGTATAGTATGATCTCCCTCTCCTGCACCACCATCGAGGGCACCTCAACGATCCCGTATCCGTCCATCATCTCAATTCCGGCAGCCGCGTTGGAGTCATATTTGCTGACGAGTATCCTGCCCCCATACTCCCCCCCGATCCGATCCAGTACCGTCTCAGCAGCCTCGCAGTGCGAACACTCCGAATCAAAGAAGAGTGTTATGCCCACTTGCCCGCCTGCATCGCCTGTGAAACCTGCTGTAGCTGTAAGCGTTGCTACCAAAAATGAGGCGATGATCACCGCCGCAACAATCCTCGTATACTCGTAGCCAGCCATGCGTCTACTGTTTCAAGATGACACTACATCTCGAGTTTCCTACCGTAACGTTACCGTAAACCACCGAAGCGTTGAAATGATACGTTCCCTCGGATATGCCTGAGCAGGATGAACACGCAGGCATCTTGTAGGCGAACGTCACATTGTTAAGCCCGCGGGTGAGGTTTGTGGTGGCCTCCTTAAAGAGCATATTCTTGCCTCGCTTGTTCGGGATCCCTGATACATTGGTGTAGACTCCGCTCACGTCTGTTGCGGATTTGAGTACCACGGTGATATTCATGATCTCACCTGAGTGGTACGTCCCCCCCTCTGTGGTCACGTTCTCGATCCCCACCGAATCGGCGATGGGCGTGGTTACGCATCCGGTGAGCATCACTGCCACACAGATCAAGACTCCTGCGGTTGCCAGTCTTTTTATATGTTTCATCTGTTCGTATCTATCATCTGCAACCATAATTAATACCCCTCTTGCTTATGCGGCAAGCAGATTCTCGCTGTATATACACCTCATCAAACGATGCCCGTAATCAACAACGCGAGATTTCACTGATCCGGATGTTCTTGGTCTCTGTAAAACATGATATATTCCCGGACCAGTGCTTCTGCATACGCCTCGACCGCATCCGGCGGGATATAATTGTAAAACGATGCCAAATCTACGATATCTTCACCATTAACATCATTAGGGCTTCTTCCAGAGTTATATAGCTCTTCAAATACCCGGTCCAGCTTTGCAAGACCGGTGGTGGCATCCCCGACCTTGACAAGCTTCCGTTTCACATCATGGGCTGCACAGCAACTATATTCGTTTGCCACCAGAGTCACCTCTCATCTTTGATCTGATGATCGCTTCCAGTTTCTTCTCAGATGGTGCCTTGCCGACGACCACGATCTCGTCGTTGACGACAACGGTCGGGGTCATCATGATCCCGTACTTATCGCCTTCTTCACTGAGAGCGCTGTGCTTTTCAACAACGACGTCCTCTCCGATCCGTTTCCGAACCTTTGTTGCGGTGTCGTGAGCCATCTTGCATTTGGCGCAAGGGGGATCTGATCCAAATACCTTTACAATTATATCCATATTTTTATCTCCATATAGTAGTTCCAGCCACAAATCCCGCTATGGTAGCAAGGATTGCAGTGAGTGTGATATAGACTGATGCCTTCCTGACACCCATCACACGGCTGATCACAATCATGTTCGGAAGTGATAGAGCAGGTCCTGCAAGAAGCATTGCAAGCACAGGTCCTTCACCCATCCCGAGCCGAGTGAGCGAGTCGATGATCGGGACCTCGGTGAGTGTCGCAAAGTACATCAGTGCCGCGGCAACCGCTGCGATCAGATTACTCCGTACCGAGTTTCCTCCGACAAATCGCACAACAAGGTCGGATGGTATCAGTTCAACGATTATGCCTGCAAAGAATACGCCCACCAGCAAGAGCGGGAATATCTTCTTTGTGAGATCCCATGTTTCATACATCCAGTCGTGGATATGCTCGTCATCAAACCACTTTCTTGAAACGTAGACTGTCAGAAGCACTAGCGGCCCAATGAGCAGTCCCCGCCACATCCACGCCTCGACGATGCCACCGAGCACAAGAATAACGAGGAGAAGCATGAAGATGCCGGTCTGGTGCAGCGGGTCGATCTCGATCTCGATCTCGTCATCAGCCGAGATCATCCGGCTCTTCGCATTATCCTCGCTTCGGAAGATCGTAGCCATCAAGAGTCCTATGACAATTGAGATGCCAACAGCTGCGATAGCGCGGGCAGCGCCGATCTCAAAGCCGAGTATCTGCGCAGTGTAGACGATTGCGAGCAGGTTGATCGCGGGAGCTGCGAATAGGAACGTTGACGCAGGACCGATGCCGGCGCCCCGTTTGTAGATTCCGGCGAAGAGTGGCAACACCGTGCAGGAGCAGACCGCAAGAAGCACGCCGCTTACCGATGCCACGCTGTACGAGATGTATTTGGGCGCACCAGCACCGAAGTAGCGCAGCACGGACTCTTTCGAAAATAGCGAGGCGATGGCTCCCGCAAGGAAGAATGCAGGCACGAGACACATCAGTACGTGCAGCGCAAGATACTCTTCCAGGGTTTCGATGCCAGCCAGAAGCAATGTTTCGATTGTCATGATATTTTAGCCCCCCAAATCCGATTGCCCGAATGGCAAACGTTATTTATGATGTCTGCCAGTATTTCAATAATGTTTGTAATACTACTTAAATGTTGTAGTTTCAAATAAGTTTTAAATAGGTTTGAAATCATGGACGAAATTGAGATACCGGATTCGATCAGATGTGAACTGGAAGAGAAAGGCGGACTGAACGGAATCACGGAATCGCTGCCCGACGACCAGACGATCGAAGATATTGTCTCGGTCGCACGTGCGCTATCCGATCCTGTGCGTGTCAAGGTGCTCTTTGCGCTTTCGGTGCAGCCGATGTGCGTCTGTCTTCTCGTTGTGATGACTGGATATGCGTACTCGAAGATGTCATACCATCTCTCGGTGCTCAAGGAGGGCAATCTCGTGTGCGCACGGCAGGAAGGGAATTACCTGATCTATTATCCGACCGATCTTGGCAGAAGAGTTGTTCTGTGGATCAGGTGACCGCCCATCAGAACCGGTGTTGAAATGGCAGGTTGATGCCCTCATGCAGCCTCATATCGGCAGTCCAAGCCACCCAAACACCCCGACCATCCTAAGCCCCATATACGCCATCACAGCGATGAAGACGTACCTCAGTTCCTTGGCAGGCAGTCTGTGTGCAGCCATGACTCCGACCTGCGCCATCGGTACGCTCGTTATCACAAGCGCAAGCCATGACACAAGATTCACATATCCGATCGAGTACGCAGGCAGCCCCTCGACTCCAAGCCCGTTTACGACATAACCAATAACGCCGCCGATGCTTGTTGCCATCATCATCGCATTCGATGTTCCGACTGCCAGATGCATCCTGAACTTGAGCAGAAGCACCATCACTGGAATCATCAATACGCCGCCACCGATCCCGACGATACCTGATACGATGCCGATCGGAAAGCCGCACGCCATCCAGAGAAGCGGGCGATCCTTCGGCTCTTCCGTAATCGCTGGCGGATTCGCGGTGAGCATCCTGATGGCACCAGCAAAAACCGCTATGCCAAACGAAACCGTCAGCACCTCGGCAGGCAGATGCGCCGCAATCGTAGCGCCGATCACTGCGCCAACAGCGCTTGCAATGCCAAGAAAGATGCCAGCCCGCCACCAGACCGCGCCCTTCTTGCTGTGCCCCACTGCGCTGCTTGCAACGGTTGGCAGCACGACAAGGAGATTCGTCCCAAACGCAAGCAGGATCGCAATATCCAAAGAAACGCCCATCGCCTGGAATACCCAGAACTGTACCGGAACCATGATAAAACACCCGCCGACTCCGAGCAACCCGCTTGCAAGCCCGACCGCGATGCCTGTGATTGCGAGTATGATTATTGCTGTTATCGGATCCGTCTTCTCACCTCAGTCTCCAATCGTGATGCGCTGCTGGCTTGCATGGATGTTCGAACGCACGGATATGTACCGTGACGAGTGAAAAAGAGAGGCAATTAGCGCCCCCTGCCATAGCTAGATATGCCACAGTGAGCAGTCCCACAATAGCGGATATGGCTCCGAATCCCAGCACTTCCGGTGTTGTAGTCGGCAAATGTTCCGGCGAAGATGCTTGATTGGGTGTTACGGTCGGTGCAGGTGTCGGTGTCGGAGTTGGTTCCGAAGTTGTGGAGTTGGGGCTCGCTAAAATCGCCGTTAAAACTGCCGAATCCATTGTTCCAATCATACTTTTCATAATTTACTCCGTTTTATATAATGTATCTGCATATTTAAAGTTTTCGTTTCGGAGGGACTGTCACATTATGTGGTGTTTAGGTCATATCCTCATCGGTGGTGCGATTGGATAAGCCTAAATATAGTATGAAATCTCTTGAACGAACCTCGCTCTTGGGCAAATAACATTTAATCTGTGCCCATTTGTGAAATCTCTGGGTGATAAAAGCTTTTAGCCACAGATTAACACTGATTACACAGATTTTACCTACAACTTACTTGAACATATTCATGGAATCTTATATAACACCGGATGGCGCGACAGTCTCGTTTCGGAACTGCAACCCACCATACTGACCCAACTTTTAGTACTATTCGCTACAATAGTTTCCATGATGAAGATCGTAGGCGTTGGTGCAGGCAGGAATTTGTTGACCACAGAGGCGATCGATACAATCGAAAACGCATCCGCGGTCTACGGATCGAAGCGTGCGATAGAACTTGCGAAGGATCATATCAGGTGCGATTGCCATGAGATCAAGGACTACAAGAGGATTTCGGAACTGCCTGACGGTGCCGCGGTACTCTCTACAGGTGACCCAATGCTCTCCGGCCTCGGACGGTTTGCAAAGGCGGGTGACACGATCGTTCCCGGGATCTCATCGATGCAGGTCGTGTCTGCCAGACTCAAGATCGAGCAGACCGAGCTTACCGCGGTGACGGCACATGCCCGCGATATCAATCGCGCAAAGGAACTGATCTTAACCGAACTGGAACTTGGCAAAACCGTCTTCGTCCTTCCTGATGCACGTTTTGATCTGCAGGAGGTCTCGAAGTTCCTGCTGGATCACGGGTTCGCAATCCCTGTTGCGGTATGCGAGCATGTAGCGTACCCTGATGAGCGGATCGCGGTAGGTACGACCGAGAACCCTCCCGAAGCTAAGGCAGATCTCTTCTCTGTCGTAATCGGCAGCGCAATAAACCGCGGCGACCGCAAGATAACGGTCGGGGTACTTGGACCTGCAGGCACATTCAGCGAACAAGCAGCGAAGAGATGGAGTACCGAGCCGCTTGAGTTTGTGTACTTCAGTGATGTCGGCGAGATTGCGGCTTCTGTTGGAAACAGGATAGATTTCGGGGTTGTTCCGGTAGAAAACTCGCTCGAGGGGTCAGTCGGGGCAACACTCGATGCGCTGCTGAAATATCATGTAACGATCGTCGGCGAGATCGTCCTTCCGATACAACACGCCCTGCTTGCAAAAAGCGAGACCGCGCCCATCAAAACGATCATCTCGCATCCGCAAGCTACCGCGCAGTGCAAGCGGTTTTTGCAGAGGCATTTTAGCGATGCAGAGATTCAGGTGGCTGCAAGCACAGCACACGCCGCGGAACTCGCATCGGCTCAGGATGGGGTTGCTGCGGTAGCATCCGCGGATACCGCGCTGAGATACGGGCTTAAAATACTTTTTGAAGAGATTCAGGACGTTGATGAGAATCATACCAGATTTATCGTGCTAGGAACCACCGTCCCGCAACCGTCAGGGCAGGACAAGACATCGATCATCGTGGATCTGCACAAAGACCGACCAGGCGCACTTCATGAACTGCTTGGCGAGTTTTCATCGCGGGATATCAACCTCACGAAGATCGAGTCACGCCCGACCAGAAAGGCGCTTGGGGATTATCTCTTTTATATCGACTTTCAGGGGCACATCCACGACGGCAAGATCCATGATGCGGTGCAGTCGATCGAGGAGATGGTTGCGCGGTTAAAGGTGCTCGGGTCGTACCGGCAGGCGGTCTATTCGTAGAGTCCGTTCTCAAACGTCTGCAAGCGACTTTAGATTGTTTCGTGCTTTTGCTGTTAAAAAGTGATCCTCTCCGAGAAACCTCTGGAATATCTCAAGTGCACGCTCAAAGCACTTTTTTGCCGCGGGGAGGTTTTCAAGAGCTTGCAGGATGCGGCCGAGGTTGTTGACGCGGATGGATACCCCGGGATGGTCTCTGCCATAGACCGCTTCGCCAGTATCCAGCGCACGCTCAAAGCATTCCTTTGCCCCATACAGGTCAACGAGATCTTGCATGACGAGACCTATGTTGTTGACGTCTCTGCCTACGGCAGGATGGTCTCTGCCACAGCTTTTTTCATCGATCGCAAGTGCACGCTCAAAGCATTCCTTTGCCCCATACAAGTCACCAAGAGCTCGCAGGACGAGACCTATGTTGTTGACGCATACAGCCACGTCAGAGTGATATCTGTCATAGACCTTTTCGTAGTTAAGAGCAGCGTTCATTCTGGAGTTCGGTGTTATCCACTTCGCACCATCAATTCCGGCTGTTCTCTTACCCTTATTCTTAGTTACGCTCTTTACTGCTAATAACTTCGCATAATACGAGTTGGTTA
>JAYELB010000072.1:0-17918 GCA_034717055.1 Methanobacteriota archaeon | reverse complement strand
TACAGTACTGTGTTAAACAATACATATCCCCCCATACATTAATAATACTATGTATCAGACCGCAAATAGTCTCATCATTATGTAGATAATAAGAACCTTTTTATAGGCTGAGAACTAACCTACCAAATAGAGGGAAGTGAAAAATAGAGAATTGGTACGTAAAAGTCGCATAAACAGTAGCAGTAGCCACTATTTTGAAAACCGCTTTTTCATCGACAGTATAAGCACTGCGATAGCAGGTCATGCGTGTTTTTTAATTTGTTCTGGTCGGTTGAAAACATGGCGCCAACCCGGAAAATATGGGTACGATTATATGGGTGTAATCAGTGAAACCGGTGTTAATCTGTGGCTAAAATAGTATCAGCCACAGATTAACGCAGATGGACACAGATTATCGGTGTAAACGACTTTTCAGATTGATAGTGCTCCATTATGGCAGTTGTGGTTGCGTAATACAATCCGACGTTACCAGAAAATAACAAAAAGATTCCGATCTTTTCCGCAGTTCCGAGGGTGCTTTTGCCACACCTGTTTGGGATTACCATCAACTCCTGCCATTTCAACGGCACATCAATTAGATATACCTTTGATCGACAAGTCATCAGAAGCGCCTTCACTGGAGTTTTCGATTGTGCCACCACGACTTACTGGGCATGACTGAGCCTGTCAGGGAAATAAAGTATCACCCCTTTTTCCGCATCATTCGGATCTCCCGCAACCTTCGCATCGCCACCTCTAAAACGAAGATAATCATCGCAGCGAGCAGGAACGGCAATCGCAGATCCTCCGGCTCCTGGACCGTGCGTGTGGATTGCTCCCTTAAATTGTCAAGCAGCGGATCGATCTCACCCTCTTCATACACTGACCCGCCAAACATATCGATCGTGCCCTTTAGGTCTTCTGAGAACCCAACATCCAGAAACTCAGAAGGATAGTTCACAGCGATCGAATATCCCGAGATATCCAGAAATCCAGGAGACTCTGTCTTAATCGAGGTCTGGTATCGGTCTTTGTCGATCTGCGAGAGTTCAAGTTGATCCCCACCAAGATTTATGATCGGAATGGTGTCTGACCTGACATCGATAACCGCGCGATCGCCGAGATGGACATCATCACCAGTAATCACGATCTCATCGTTCCTTCTCGGATCCCCTACCGCCCAATTAACCATCCTCGAGATCAGTTCAGCGTTGTCTCCGCTGTAGAGCGCACCGCTCCATCCTGCACCGTCATCTGTGCTTAGGGAGACCACATGCCCCATACCAAGTCGCCATGCCGTAACAACCGGCTTACCCGCACCTGTCGTGACAAGCGTCTGTGCACCGGTCTTCGGCGTGACCTTGTTGTAGCCGTTGATCGAGCCTGCGAGCGCAAGGTTTTCCGTGATGAAGTGGTTCGGATTTAAGACGCTTATCGAAAAGTCCCCTTTTGTCGTATCATCCGGCGCTTCCGGCTTCTCTCCAAAGATGATGTTCAACCGCTCCGATTCACTGGGGTTGTAATAGATTCCGTGGCCCTCTGATGCAAGGGATTTCATAAAATCTTCGTTTGTCGTATCGCCAACGCCCACAGCGTATGTGGTGATGCCGGAATCAGCCATCGTCTTTGCAAGGTTGAGGCAAATATCATCGCCGCTTGTCAGTTGTCCATCCGATATGATGATTACGCTCTTCGCCCCCACATATCCGGCCAGCATCGCAGAAGCGGCAATCTGTGCAGGGTCCATGTGGGTGATTCCGCCATGTTTCAACTTCGTGATCTTATCTTCAAGCGTACTCTTGTACAGCCCTCTGGTCAGCGGGGATACGGTGTATGCATGTTGATTGAAGGCTATCACGCCGATATGATCGTTTATGCTGATTCCTCGAAGTATATTGATTGCCAACGCTTTTTCCATACTCAATGCCGTATCATCACCATAATTCGTACCGACACTTCCCGAAATATCGATTATGATCACCACGCCAACATTTTTGCCTTCTCCTTCGCTCTCCTTAGATCTGACAGGGAGCAGCGTCTCAAACTGCGAGTCATAGTACCCACCCAGATCATACGCACGATCCCCCCCAACGACCACAAGCCCACCTCCGTTCTGCAGATACATCCTCAACGTATCGAGTTCATCTTTGCTAAGATCGTTTACATGGGGATTATCAAGAACCACGGCAAGATAGTTCTCAGGATCGGCCGATGCCACTGAACTGACAGTTGTTGTGTCGTACAGTTCGGCAAGCGTCTGGGATAGTGGGGAGTTTTGCACTGTCGCGAGAAGAATCTTTGGTTTCGGAACCACATAGACCGATTTGTAGAATACATTGTTATTCTGCCTTGTATCTTCACTTTCAGTCGTGATCTCTGCTTTTATGGTATGCGATCCTGTGCTTTGAAAGGTGTGCGGAATCGATAAGGTCTCCTCCCGCTTGTTCTGGGTAACCTGCTTATCTATCACCCTTACGTCATCGATCGTGACTGAGAGCGTGTATCTCGCATCATCACCGCCTGCCTGCCGCACCAGAATTGTAAACAACTGCTCGCTATCCAGGATCACATCCTTGCTTCCGATGATCTTGACGCTAAGATCGTTCTGCTCCGGCTCCTGATCAATAGCGCAGACAGTGGTATTGATAGTTGTTGCGAATGCGATGGTATCAGCCAGATCGAACCCGTAATTGTTGTTGCCGTCGGTTATAAGCAGGACGTTGTCATTCCCTTGCGCAAACTCGGTGATCGCATCCCCTATAGCTGATCGGTTCCCTGTGATCTGGTGGATGCTTGTCGGGGTGCGGCTCTGGAGCCGGTCATAGACGCGCGCCCCCGTATCATTATCAAAGAGCGCCATGCTTGCGGTGTGATCATCGATTATGATGACGCTTGGGGTATCATCAAAGACGGTTCGCGAGACCAGATCGTAAGGAGATGCAAGCGATACGATCAGTAGCAGGAACACAACTGTCCTTGCGATGATTATCCCTTTCTTATGCCCCTTTCGGATAAGGTATGCTGCTGCCACGAGCACAGGGATTGCAAGCAAGAGGAGATACGGATGTGCCAGAAACATGGATGTATGTTGGGGTGAATGAAATAAAGGTTCTTTCCCTTCAACAGACGTCCACCCAGAGGTGGAGCGATCGATACGCCCCCCGGTCTCGTCAAATTCGTTGCGATCCCAGCCCCTGTACAGCAAGAACTCTAACTTCCGGTCTTCCCCTTTCTCATCTACCTCGAAGAAAAAGGACTGCTCCCCCGTCTCGTTGTGCTCGAGATGCAGTTTCTCGTAACCCATAACCGTCTCGCTAAGTTTCACTTCCAGCAAGTACGTTATGCTGGCGTATCCATGATTTACAACACCGATTATACCATCCCCTCTTCTCCAACCTCCGGATCCATTGGATAATCATCCGCCATCCCCTCCGGACCGAGAATATAAAATTCTGCGGTAACCACTCACCTTTTGGAAGTTGTTGCATTTCGAATCGTAACTACTCAGGTATGTTGATTGGTCGCCCGATTACGATTTTATACTCTCTGGCAAGAAAAATAACCGCTGAGGACGCAGAGGAACGCTAGAAGTGCTTAACCGTTTATTTACTATCCGCGTCCCTCTGCGCACTCTTCGGTTAAATTCCCGGCTTGGTTGCAGTACCCCCACGTCCTGAGTAGTTCCTGCATAGTGAAGTCCCCTGATGATGGTTTTAGGTACCGGAGTAGTAACGAACGATTGCGATAATGAGGATGATCGATAGTATCCTGTCAATATCCATGCCTTCCGATTCGGACATGTTGTATGTAATCTTCTTATCCTGTTCCCATATCAGTTCTGCTGCCCGATTCCAGGGACGACCAATCAATTCCCTGCTACCGCAGTCGTAGTATCATTCTTACCTATTGCACGCCTGACATGGTCGACGGCATCCTCCAGTTCAGCATGTCCACATGCAGCAAGCATATCGACGATCCTTCGCGTTGCCGCATGCTTCCGTTCGCGTTCCCGCACCTGATAGACCCGGATTGCGCGGAGGAGGTCGATCTTCCTAAACTCCGGCCAGAACGGCGCACAGAAGTATGCTGCACACTCGCTCCCGTTCGCCTGCCATGGAAGGAAGTTCGAGGTGCGAATATTGCCGCCCGTGCGTATGATCAGATCGACATCGGGGATCAGAGTCCCGTTCGTGTAGAGGTGCCTGGAGATTGTCGATTCATCGATATCATCCGCATGTAGCTCGCCGGACTGCACCTTGCGAGCCATGTCACGCACCGCATCGAGAATCTCGCGCTGCCCGCCATAAGCAGTAGCGATGTTGAGGTGCATCTTATCATAACAGCGGGTCGCATCCTCCGCACGTCTTATCGCATCCCGCAGATCGCGGGGCAGCAAATGCACCTCGCCGATTGCAGAGATCCGCATCCGCCTCTCGTGTGTACGTGGATCACGGATCAGTTCATCGAGCTTTCTGATGATGAGATCGAAGATCATGGCACGCTCAGCATCGGTGCGTGAGAAGTTCTCGGTTGAGAATGCATAGATCGTTGCCTGTTTCACGCCGAGTTCCCAGCACCAGTCAAGAAACCACTCTGTCGTCCTGGCGCCATGCGTATGCCCCAGATTGCGCACGATGCCGAGTCTATCAGCATATCTGCGGTTCCCGTCCATAATAACCGCAATATGGCATGGTATGTGGTGTTTCCTGATCTCCTCGGTAAGCAGACGTTCATAACCGCGGTATATAATATTGTCGAAGAACGTGCCATCCACTTCCATATATTGATCTGTTTTTGTTCTCTTTAAATCTGCTGACTTTGCTTATAAATATGGTGTTTCCGAAAAGTTTGTCTTCCGTACAAAATTGCCTGATTCTGCCGGATTCTGTGGTTCTCGAAAAAGATACTTATATTAATAGTTATTTTATTAATTATATTATAAATTATAAAGTTTATACTATTCCTTCATGAGTCCTCAGGGCGACTATACTCACCACCGGCATAAACTGCGACTTTTGTAATTGCCAATTTGATCATGAATACACAAGACCGGGACACATACAACAGGATAACCAATCAAGAGGTTTATTCGATCTTTGCGTCCTTGCGACCTCGCATCTTTGCGTTTTTATTCCCCAATTTAACGCAAAGACGCAAAGACGCGAAGGGTGTCATCTCTATCGTCACGTCTTTCGCGTGTGTCAGCGCATCCCACTAACACATTTGCAAAAAAGCTCAGTTTGTGGCGTTGCGAAGTATAAAGCTGCTCGGACATTACCGCTACTACGAAAGTGAGCGGGAATATACGATCGTTGCAGAACTTTTACCACCATGTCGTGAAACTCGCTTTCAAATGGATTAATCGCCGTAGCCAGAGGAAAAGCTACAACTGGGCTAAGTTCAACCGTTTTCTGCAATGTAATCCACTCCCAAAAGCCTGAAGATATATCAATCGCTATACACCTGAATCTGTAGAGGATGTGCTTCAGAAGCCGGATGAGGGAAATCTTCAAGTCCGGTTCTGTGAGGGGGGTCATAGTAACCTCGGGGCCATTACCCCAAACAAGAGGTGCGCTATGGGCCCTACTTGACAAATCTTGTGAAAATCCGTGTAATCTTGTGGTTCCTACCACGAGTTACTCGAGAATGTACTTTTGCTACTTTATTGTTCAGTGAGCACTGAGTGGTTACGTCTCACAAACCTACTCCACCCTCGTCTCAATTCCTCCATCAACAGCATCCACCACAACCTTCGCGCCCTCTGCGACCTCACCAGCCACAATCATCCGACTGACTCCGGTCTCGACCTCCTTTTGGATCACCCGCTTCAAAGGTCTCGCTCCATAAACCGGACTGTATCCGGCATCAGCAAGATACTTCTTTGCTTCAGGACTGACCACCAGCTCGATTCTCTGGTCACCCAGTCGTTTGGTCAGGTACCTGATCTGGATATCCACAATCGCGACGAGCTGCTCCTTTGTAAGCGCCCTGAAGACAATGGTCTCATCGACCCGGTTTAAGAACTCCGGTCTGAAACATGTGGACAGATCCTTTAGGATCGCATCCCGTATCTGCTCATAATCCGCGCTGGCACCGCTTGAGAGATCCTGGTAGATACGATCGCTCCCGATATTTGAGGTCATAATTAGAACTGTGTTCTTGAAATCCACAGTCCGCCCGTGCGAATCAGTGAGCCTGCCATCATCAAGAATCTGTAAGAGTATATTGAAAACATCGCAGTGGGCTTTCTCGATCTCGTCAAACAGGATGACCGCGTAAGGCTTCCTGCGAACCGCCTCTGTAAGCTGCCCGCCCTCATCATACCCAACATATCCTGGAGGTGCACCGATCAACCGGGCTACGGTATGCTTCTCCATGTACTCGGACATGTCGATTCTGATCAGATTGTTCTTCGAATCAAAGAGCGACTCGGAAAGCGCCTTGCACAGTTCGGTCTTCCCAACACCAGTCGGACCTAAGAATATGAAACTCCCGATCGGGCGGTTCGGGTCCGAAATCCCTGCACGAGCTCTCAGGATTGCGTCTGATACCGCCTGCACAGCCTCGTCCTGCCCAACAACCCGTCTGTGCAGTTCATCCGGAAGATCGAGGAGCTTCTCCCGCTCTCCCTGCATCATCTTGCTCACAGGAATATGTGTCCATCTGCTCACGATCTCAGCGATGTCGTCCTCGTCCACCTCTTCTTTCAGGAGCGTTGATGCGGTCTGCTTCGCCTTGAGCCGTTCCTCTTCTTCAGCAAGTTGCCGTTCAAGCGCGGGGAGCTTCCCGTGCTTCAGTTCCGCAAGCCGGTTCAGGTCATACTCCCGCTCGGCAAGCTCGATTTGGACATTCACATCCTCGATCTCGCGCTTGACCTCTCGCATCTTCGAGATCGCATCCTTCTCTGACTGCCACTGCGCATTCATGCTGTCAGAATCGCCCTTCAAGTCTGCGAGTTCTCGTTCCAGATGGTCAAGCCGCTCCTTCGACGCAGCGTCGCTCTCCTTCTTAAGCGCCTCGCGTTCGATCTCAAGCTGCATGATCCTGCGCCTGATCTCGTCCAGTTCGGTCGGCATGCTGTCGATCTCGGTCCTGATCCGCGCAGCAGCCTCATCAACGAGATCGATCGCCTTGTCAGGGAGGAATCGATCTGAAATGTACCTGTGGCTCAGCATCGCAGCAGTTACAAGCGCAGCATCCTTGATCCTGACACCGTGGTGAACCTCGTAACGCTCCTTAAGCCCCCTTAAGATTGAGATCGTGTCTGCAACATCCGGCTCCTCCACAAGCACCTGCTGGAACCGGCGTTCGAGTGCAGCGTCCTTCTCGATGTATTTCCGGTACTCATTTAACGTCGTTGCCCCGATGCAGTGAAGTTCTCCCCTCGCAAGCATCGGCTTCATCAGGTTGCTCGCATCCATCGAGCCCTCGGTAGCGCCTGCCCCGACAACAGTGTGCAGTTCATCGATGAAGAGGATGACCGCGCCCTCAGAATCCGCAACCTCCTTCAGAACAGCTTTCAGGCGCTCCTCAAACTCGCCCCTGAACTTTGCGCCAGCCAGAAGCGAACCCATGTCAAGCGCAATAATGCTCTTCTCCTTAAGTCCCTCTGGAACATCCTGGTTTACGATCCTCTGGGAGAGCCCCTCCACTATTGCAGTCTTTCCAACACCTGCCTCGCCGATCAAGACCGGATTGTTCTTTCGCCGCCTTGAGAGTATCTCGATCGTCCGTCTGATCTCATCATCTCTTCCAATGACCGGATCAAGTTTTCCATCCCTTGCTGATGATGTTAGGTCGATTCCGTACTGCTGTAGCGCCTCGTAGGTCGATTCCGGTGATTGTGAGGTCACCCTGTGGCCCCCTCGAACCTCTTTGAGAGCCTCGAGCAATTTTTCTTTTGTTGCGCCGGATTTCGTAAGGATTCTGCCACATGCGCCATCGGACTTGATTAACGCGATTAAGAGGTGCTCAACGCTTACATATTCGTCTTTTAGTTTCTTTGCAGCCTTTTCCGCAGCGATGAGTACGCTGTTGAACCGCTCTGTGATGTGGATCTCGGTTATGCCTGTCACCTGCGGCTGTTCGGAGAGATGTTGCTCAAGTTGCCCCCTCAGCAATTCTGACGAGATGTCCATCTTCGCAAGGATTCTTGGAGCAAGACCCTCCTCATCCTTCAAGAGTGCCAGCAGAAGGTGCTCGCAGTCGATGTATTGATGATCATACTCAGTCGCGATCCCATGGGCGGCCTGCAGCGCTTCCTGTGCTTTTAATGTGAATCGATCAGGTTGCATGATTAGGTCTTGTCTTTGTATGAGATTAAGGTAGTGTTATCGTAGGGTGATGAAAAGATGTGCGTACCCCAGACTGAATCAGTCCCATTTTTGTTCCATTTTAGTACTGGAGCAAAAGTATATTCCCAAGCAGATTGAACCGATTGCTACTGGGTTTTCTTGCACCGTGAAAGAATTAGACTGATATGTGGGGTTCATAATCGGACTAATGAAACCACTACACTAAACTGATCCTATTTTTGTTTCGTTGTAACTACTCAGGTACCTAAAACCACTATCGGGAAACTTCACTGTGCAGGAACTGCCCAGAATGAATGAGGCACTGTAACCAAACCGGGAATTTAACCGTAAAGTACGCAGAGTGACACAGATGGGAAATAAACGGTTAAATTTCTAGCGTTCCTATGCACCCTCCGCGGTTGTCGTTCTTGCCATAAAGTGCAGAATAACAATCGGGTGACCAATCAACATACCTGGGTGGTTACGTTTCGTTTAGTACTGATGCGAAGATCTTACAAGAGGTGATCACTTAGCCATATTTGTGAAACACGCCGTGTATTCACTTCAAATTAGGTGGTAACTGAGACACTATCTAAAAATAGGAGGCTTTGATAATTATCGTAGATGCAGATTTCACAAATTCACTCCGATATTTACTTAAATCAGTGGAATCAGTGTTAATCTGTGGCTAATATTACTTTTATCCACAGATTAACACCTATAGACACAGATTGAGGTTTTTAGGTATATATTTCAAAAAAATTGAAGGCGAGTTTTACCATACTTTTTGGAGTGGATACGGTCTATCTTTATCTTGTCTTTTTTCGTTTTCGGTTTCTTATTTTTTGAGGTGTTTTTGGGTTTTCTTTCCTCTTCTGAAGAGATGTTAACGTTTGGCTTCTTCCCGGAGGGTTTAATGTCTGGTTTTGGCTGCTCTCCTTTCATCAAACTGATTTCATCTCGCAACTTCTGATTTTCTGCTTTTAATTTTTCGTTGTTTTCGCTCAAGTCTTCGATGAGCTGAAGAAGGATGCGAAAAGCTTCCGATAGTTGTTCCTCATGAATTTCATCCGGGTGGATATTTATCGTTTCAAACGTTTGCGTTATCCCCGATAAATTCATGAGACAACCCCTACTCTTCTGGTATATATAGTATCCTATCGAATGAGGTGATGTGATAAAACCATTGGTATAGCGATTCATCGCTTGCCATATGACAATACCAACACCATCATTGAGGATTCAATATACTTCCACTTCTTCGAGTTACCCTCTGATTTGGAGCGGATACGTCTTATGTATGACTTGTTTTGGCCGTTTTCGACTCGACCAGAAAAAATTAAAAAGTCTCTGAAAATCCGTGTAATCTTGTGGTTCCTACCATGAGTTACTCGAGCATGTACTTTTGCTACTTTATTGTTCGGTGAGCGCTTAGTGTTGTTAATTCCTGCTGCCGATCCATACAGGTTGGATACGCCATAGTAGACTACTTTGAAGTATCTTATACATACCTACTGTGTTGGTGTTGGACAGTTTCCTGATCAGACAATACTTATAATACCACTGGTTCTGTAATACCGCAGTAATGAATGAAATGGTGAAACCATGCCAGAAATAGGAAAGAAGGTAAGGCTTGAACGGATCTTCGATAGGAAGAGCGGAAACACACTGATCATTCCGATGGATCATGGAATATCAGAGGGCCCGATAAAAGGTCTCGTAAACATCGGGGAAACCATAAACAAGGTGGCGGAGGGCGGCGCGGATGCAGTTCTCATGCAGAAAGGGATGGTCAAGCACGGGCATCGCGGATACGGGCACGATATCGGACTTATTATCCATATGAGCGCGTCCACCTCGCTTGGACCCGATCCGAACAACAAGGTGGCGGTATGCACCGTCGAAGAGGCGATCAAACTCGGAGCTGATGCCGTGAGCGTGCACATCAATGTCGGCTCTGATACCGAATCGGACCAACTCGAATATCTTGGTACGGTCTCTGATGACTGTGATTACTGGGGTGTGCCGCTTGTTGCTATGATGTACCCGCGAGGTTCCGCAATCCCCAACCAGCACGACCCGATCGCGGTCGCACTTGCGGCTCGTGTCGGCGCTGAACTTGGCGCGGATATCATCAAGACCAACTATACCGGCGATCCGGACTCATTCAAGACTGTGGTTGCAGGCTGCCCTATTCCTGTGGTGATCGCAGGCGGACCAAAGACAAATACGGATAGGGAGTTTCTGCAGATGATCAAGGGTGCGATGGAGGCAGGCGCTAAAGGTGCTGCCATCGGTAGAAATGCGTTTCAGGCAAACGATCCGACACTAATGACACGGGCGGCTGCAGCGATCGTGCACGATGGTGTCGATGTCGATAAAGCGCTGAAAATCCTTGTTTAGTCATGCACAGGCGTAGCAGTGCATATACCTGTCACGCCGGTGTTTCCGGAAGTGATATACTCTTGCACAGATATCTCTGTGGAATGCTACGCCTGCCACGCCGGAGTTTCCGGAAGTGGTATGGTGGTGTTGTCCACCCACCTGACATCGGGTACGTGATCGATGAAGACCGTATCGATAGGCAATCGCTCACATAGACGCTTCATTGCAGGAATCTCGGTTGCATAATGTGTGGCATCGATGAGTGCCAGATTATGTGCCTTCCTGATCGCGTCGTGCCGGATCTCTCCCGACAGCAGGAGATCCGCGCCGCCAACGATTGCGGTATTCACAAACTCACCGGACAGACCGCTTCCGCCGACGACCATCACGGTCTCGATGTTGCGCTCACCGATCCACCTAACCGGGACGTTTAACTGCTGTGCCGCAAACTCTGCGAATTCCGATGTTGTCGTGTATTCGGTTCTTCCGATGCGCCCTGGTTCCAGTTCCTCGACATCCTCCAGTTCGAGTACTTCCGCAAGTACATCGTTGACGCCGCCCTGTGCCCGGTCATAGTTCGTGTGCATCACATATATCGAGATCTCGCTCTCAAGGGCGATCTTTAACGAGTCCGAGAGGCTCTTTGAGATCTTGTGGATCGGATCGTATATTGGGGTGTGGTGCGTTACCAGAAGATCCGCACCCTCTCGTGCCGCCTCTTCGAGTACATAGTCGGTAGCATCCAGTGCAATAGCTACCTTGTTCACATTGTTCCCACGATCGAGCACCAGCCCGATCCGATCCCTGTCTGATTCGTAAGCAAGTTCGGGAGGTGCAATCTCCTCGAGAATTGAAATCATATCTGATAGGCGCATACATTAAACCTAAACGGGCTGTGATGATTTAAACCTTGTGATTTGACGATTGAGGAGTTGCGCCTTACCAGAGCACGTTCACAGGAAAAGCAATATATACCCAAACACAAACCATATCGTTACAATCGATAACAATCGAGAGGCGAATACTATGAAACGAACATCGATGTTGCTTGCAACACTCATTCTGCTGATCGTGGCTATGTCAGTTTATGCTGAGGTGGAGTTTGGCACGATCACACTGGATGCTGCGAATATAGACTGTGCGAAGTGTCACCCCGGGTCGCCACATACGCTTCACGAGGAGAAGATGAAGCAGAACCTGGTGACCTGCGAGGACTGCCATGGCGAGGCGCTTGAGATCGCAATCCCACAGTGTGAGAAATGCCACTACGGCACGATTCACGATGTGCACATAAAGAAGGTGGAGACGGAGGACTGTACGTACTGTCATGGGGATATCAATACCCACCACAACAACGAGATCCTCGATACAACGGTCTGCGCACACTGCCATCGCGATCTCGTGGATGTGCATCAGGGATGCGAGGCATGTCACAAGACCGCGCCGGACATCGTAAAGCCGCTGCAACCCGCAGGAGTAACCATCATCTGCCAGGACTGCCACACACAGGATGACCTGGTGCATATCCATGGCGAAGAGACGGACACATCGATCTGCTACATGTGCCACCGACCAGATGGTAACAAGGAGGGACGGGACCTGGACGCGGATGTGATCCCACACTTGATCCACCTACCGGGTCTGGCGACATGTGAAGAGTGTCACATGCCAGAGGGCAAGGTAATCCTTCCCCTGTGCAGCAACTGCCATGACCTGACCGGGCTGCATCTGATAACGGTTGTGCCGCCAACACAGAGAGAACTCACCTGTTCGGTATGCCATCCTGAAACCAGCGTGCCAGCGGTAGCAGAATCGATCAAAACCCCTGCAACAGAAGAAGTAGTAGAGACTATAGAGGTAGCAGAGTCTGAAGGAGAGGAACCTGAGGCGGCAGAGACGGAGACGAAGAAGAGCACACCCGGATACACAGCTTCATTGCTGGTAACCGTAGGTCTGCTTGCTTATGTAGTCAGGCGAATGAGATAATATCAAATTCGCCATTTTGCTTTTTTATACCTGTTTAGCTGAGGTAGAAAAACCACGAGATTAACACAGAAATCTTGTGGAACTCAGTGTAATCTCGTGGTTAGCTAAACACATACACTTTTTACAACCTGATAGTTCCTGACGGGTTCTCAAGACTGAGCATAATAAGAAGATAATCCTTAAGATGCCTTGTTATCAGGAAATTGTGCCTGACATGCTCTTTTCCAGCCTCGCCGAGTCTCCGGGCAAGTTCCGGATTCTTCAGGAGATTTGCGATCTTGAATGCCGCGCCATCGACCGAATGCACAAGATACCCGGTAACGTCGTTGACGATCTGAAGCGGGATTCCACCTGTCGCTCCACCGATTACAGGCTTTCCTTTCCAGAGCCCTTCTGAAACCACCAGTCCGAACCCTTCCTTCAGCGATTTCTGCATGATAATGGTCGATGCCCGCTGGAACGCATTGATCTCGATATCAGAGAACGGCGGGGACCCGAGCAGTACGTGTATGTCCTCTTCGCCATCTGCCTTCTCCATGACCTCGCGATAGACGCCCATACCTTCGGGATCATCTGATGCTACGCCTCCTGCAAGGATTAACTGACAGTCGATTCGCTTTTTCACAAGTTTATATGCATCTATCACTCCAGGAAGATCTTTCAACCGGTCGAATCTTGATACTTGTGTTATGATCGGTTTGTCCGTGCAGATTCCGTATTTATCAAGGACTCTGTCGATATCGCCCTGCGAGAGTTCGATGTTCTTGTCGCTCAGCGGATCGATGGAAGGCGGCACAAGAAACTCCCTGATCCCGAGATCCGGTCTGGCGAACATCGGTGTCGAGAAGATCGATGCATCATACTTTGAGATTGATTCACTTAGAAAGTTCCAGACAAGCGGATCGGGGTTCGATACATCGATATGGCACCTCCATACCCACTTTCCTCTCTGCTTCACATCGATCAGTGCAGCCGGCTGGGGGTCATGGATGAATACAAAATCAGAATCGAGATCCATCTCCTCTGAATTGATCTTGTTCCAGTGCAGGTACGTCTCGAACATCTCCTTTCTTCGCGTAAGTTCTCCGATCTCGCTCTTAAGATCGTCAAGCACGCTGACCGGCTCATGCGCTACAGGAACCTCGACCACACCATTTACCCTGCCATGAAGCACATTGTGAAAAGTCTTTGTGATAGAAAAAAACTCGTCATCCCCTCTTATTATGTTCCATTCGGTCTCGACACCAAGCCCCTTTAATAGTGGGATCATACTGCTTAGAATCTCTGCCACACCACCGCCTGAGTATGTGGCGTTGATGTGCAGAACCCTGCCTGATATATGTTCCGCAAGCATTTCAAGGTCTTCGAGCAGCCCTCTTTCAACGATATCCCCATAATCCCAGATCGATCTCGTTTCGTTCATATATTCTCCCAGAAATGTCCTTCAATGATCCTCACGATCTCAGCTCTCAGGGCATCCATATTTGCAAACCCATAAGGGTAGAGACTATCCAGCTTTTCCATCAACTCATGACTGTCGTTCCTCTGCATCCAGCGCGATAGTTCCTTGTAATGTTCCCCGCCAAGCAGTCTGCTCGCAATGAAATAGTAAAATATTGAGTCCAGATCGATCTCCTTTATGGTCTCAAGTATCTCGTTCATGTTTGTCACCACATATCTCGTCGGGAAGGTGACACTGATGCACCTGATGAAGTAAAACTCCTGACCTACGTCAACCCTGCGGCTAACATCATGCATCGCCATATATTCCTCGATTATGCGGATAATCTCCTTCCGAAGCGCCCCTATATTGTGAAATTCACGCAAGTCAAGGTCTGCAAGCCGCTCGGCAAGCACAGGTTCGTGCAGCGCATCGGCGATCCAGTATGCAAAATCGTTTGGATACCCAATTGGGAGGAAGTGTGAATCAAGGAGCGCATGATAAATATGGTTGAAGATGGAACTCTCATCGATCACCTTTATGACTGCAAGCAACTCGGGAAGATCTCTTGCTTTCTTTCCTGTAAGTTCGAACTGGCATCGCGCCCTGTAGAATGTAAAATCTGTCATATCTTTCCCTTCCATTTCAATGCTCAAATCCTGCTATGATCTCGTTCCATACGCCCCATATCACACTTGCACCCTCTTCTATATGACACTGTGCGGCAGTCTCGTAACCTCGTTCCCCGAGGCATTTGGAATCATCCGGGTTTGCCAACACTGTATTAATCTTATCTGCCAGAATAGTGACGTCTCCGGGCTCGAATGTGTACCCGTTAAGTCCATCCATTACCAGTTCCGAGACTCCGGCACCAGTGCTCACGACAACCGGTTTTCGGTACATCCATGCTTCCACCACGACCAGGCCAAAGCCCTCTGTGTGAGATGGGAACACCAGCAGATCGCATCTTTTGTATGCTGCTTTCAAGAGGTTATCCGGCATAAATCCTGTAAATATAACTCTATCCTCCAGCCCAAGATCGCTCACAAGTTTCTTCAGGTGCATGTTCCAATCAGATCCTTTCGGATGAGCCAGACCGCCCTTCTCGCTGCTTGTGAAACTGCCGTTCCCTACAAGCATCAATTTTGCGTTTGGTACTTGCTGGAGTGCTTTGATTGCAATATCCTGCCCCTTTATCGGATCCATCCTTGCTACGGCCAGAATAAGTGTATCCCCCTCGTTTATGCCAAATAGCCTACAGAAATCGTCAGACTCCGCGTCCGACGGATCGGTCCACATGTACTGGTTGATGTAAGGATATGTCTGGTATGCCTTTCCTTGATAGCCAGCCCGTATCAGGCCCTCGAGGTCACGTTTGCAGCTTACGACGATCCCTCCAAAGGACTCGACACACCGGATGATGAACCGCCTGATATATCCGGATGTGTGGTCCATATTAAACGGAATGTGCCACCGAAATACCGTTGGCGCTGCAAGCCCGATTATATTCCCGACGAGCAACTGGTGGAAATCGTGAATATAAAAGAGATCGATCGGGAGCAGTTCGAACATCTTATCTGCACAGAGCCAGTTGTACCGCGCATAAGCAGAGAACTCGACTGCGCCAATAGGTTTTCGCTCGATGTCATGAGTCTCTGCCCATATTCGCTCCTTAAGCCGGGTGTATGGCGCGACATACCTGTGTTCGAGCGTGATGTTGTGGATGAGAATGTCATTGACGAGCACGCGCTCCGGTCCCATCGTATTCAGTGATATCCAGTGCGCACCATCTATCAAACCATTCTCGATCATCAGATTCTGCATCGGATAAACCATCTTCGGAACACCACCAGGGGAAAACTCGTAATCCACCCCATCTGCAAGGTAGTTAAAAGGAACGGGATCCGGAAGCACCCCATATTTGTCAAGTAGCTCGCCATAGTGCAGTTTAAACCTGAGCAATGGCGTCTGTGTGACTATGCATATCTTTGGTTTATCCATGTACAAACTCCTTTAGACAGTCTCCAGTTAATATCTATTATTCTGATTCATATTATATAAAGATGTCCCCAGACGAAGTTATCATCTCATTCTATCTGGTTTTGAGCAGTGCCTGATATATTATGTGAAGCAGTTCACAAACACAAGAGTATACTCAAACCGTTAAATAAGATGAAAAACAAAATTGAAGAGTGAGAGGTTATTAAATGCAAAAGCAGATATTTAAAGATGGAATGGATACATTGGAATTGGTTGAGAGGGGGTTGGAGGTACTTGTATCTTCGAGACTGCGAGATAAAAGCCGGATTAAGCATGCAATTTCGGTTCAAGATAGATTAAGGAGCGAATCTATAGGGTGGTCTGGTGCAGAAGAGATTAGAAAGTGGCGAAACTTGCGTAATTGAATGTTATGTACGTTTTAGATGCTTCTGTGGTAGTCAAGTGGTTTTCAGGAGATGATGGCTCATACTCGTATTACAGAGCGGTTTCCGGACTATGCGGGAGTAAAAAATGGTAAAACCGTCAACTATAGAATATGAAGTTCGAAATATTTTGTTTAGTATTTGGCTTTTTAAACATTTAAAATCATTAAAGTACAACGAGTTTAGATTTATCCCTTCATTAATTACATTGTTTTTATTTTTCAGTGGATTGTTGTTTTCTTTTTTTTCCGATCTTTTTCATTTTTTATTAGAATTAAAAATATATTATCTACTACTATCAGCAATTTTTCTTGGATTAACAGCTTTCCAATGGTATATTATCAATTATCCAAAAATGGTAGCTTCAATTTTTCCAATCTTTAGAGCAACTGAAGATGAATATATATTAAAACTAAAAGAAATAAAAATAGCAAATAAAAATTCAATATTAATAATTGCCAGTTTAGCAACTTCGCTCTTTGGAATTGTTATGACTATCCTATTTTGGTCAGATCCAGAAATGATTGTTTCGCCTATTTGGGTCAATACCCCCTCTAATACAATTATAGATATTTATTTACTTGTGCTAATTGGAATATGTGGTATTATATTGGGTACAGGTTTATTATGTTATTTGGAATCCGTGTAGATGATTTCTAAAATTTGTCAGTTTGAAATTGATTTAGTGAAAGTATACATACTACGCGAATTAACAAGGTTTAACCATATATTTACTCTTTGGGGGATTATCGCAATCAGTCTTTTTATTATTTTAATCTTTGAGAATTTCACTCCAATTAATTTATTTCTTGTTGTTTCTGGATCGTTTGTGATATTGCTAGCTTTTTCCTTACCTCAAATATACTTTCATTTCTCGATTACTGAATCCAAAAACAAAGAATTGGAAAAAATTACTGATATTTATAAAATTTATTATTGTAAACTGTTAAATGAACATGTGGTAAATAATAATGAATTATTAATTTTGGAACGCCTTCAAAGTATTAGAAGAGATATCGAAGAAACGAGGACTTTTTTTTATGATTTCGGCTCCATAATTAACCTTGTCATTGGTAGCTTTCTGCCAAGTATCGCCCTCTGGTTAATCTCAAAATTATGATAAGTGTGCATGATTATCCCTCTTCATAATAGCCACTGTGCCCAATGCCACTACCTTAAGAAAATAATCCGATAGAATCAATAAAGTATGTGTGCTTGGCATCTTATTATGTTAGCATAAAGTTTCGTAAATTATTACGAATCCACAAACTAGGTGTCAACAATGTTCAATTCCATCCACAAACGGATTTCCTACCAGATAATCGCACTGAGGCTATGCTTTGCCCAAATCGATGGTTTGCCCTTCAGCGATATCCTTTCGGCTGAAACCATCCGGAATATTATGGATGA
>JAYELB010000071.1:0-4860 GCA_034717055.1 Methanobacteriota archaeon | reverse complement strand
TGGCAGGCGCGCGGACTCTCCGGATCGCGGGGTTTACGAAGGGATCTGCTGGTAGCGGATGGTGGTTTTGGGCGCCGTGCCAAACCGGTGGTATCACGACTTTCCGACTTTTATAGGGTTATTCATACCTGAGTTTGAAAGATCCTCCCCCCAACATCACTTTTGATCACCCATAGTCCGCTCTTGTTATCGTTTTACCTCAACCAGGATCCTCAAATTTGTTGCCACTAACTCTTTTGAATAAATACACATACCTACCAGCACCCATGACCCTCTGAGTTTCCCATAAAAATCTAAACATATTTTCTAAGCAATAGTCACCTCAAACTTTAAATAGGATGAAGATCCCTATATGCTGTGCAATGGATACTGCCGCTATCAGAGAAATCGAGCCATATCTCGAGAAGAAGATTGTCAAAGAATTAAAATCTGTTGGTGGCAACAAAAAACGAGTGGCGAAGCCTTTGTTTTTGCGTAACTTTCAAACTCGGGTTTTTAAGTAGAATCGGACTACCTGACTTCAAGGAGAAGTAAAAAGTGCCAAAACAACCTTTGTGCCTCAGCTTCGAATACCCCAAAACACACACGTGAACCAGAACACCAGCCCGAATCACCACCCCCTCAGAAATCGTTAAAACCCCACCAAGCATACACTTCACACATGAACAGACTCTTCGACCGGATCGACCCAAATGCCAGCGACACCCTGCGCATTCTCACCGATCTCGTCCGGATGCAGACCGCGGTCCCTCCTGGTGATAATTACGAGGAGATCGTCGATTATCTGATGCCAAAATTCGCTGATCTTGGATTTGAGGTTGAGAAGGTATGCATCCCTGAAGAGATCTTCAAACAGAAGATGAAAAACCCGGAACTGCATGGGAAACGGGCGAATCTGCACGCATATCTCGATGTCGGTGCTGACCGGACGCTTGTGATCTATACACATCTCGATGTGGTTCCTGTAGGCGATGGATGGACATTCCCGCCGTATGAGGGCACGATCGCGGACGGCAAATTCTATGCACGGGGATCTGCGGACTCGAAGGCAGCGATTGCGGCACTATTAACCGCGCTCTACCAGATCAAGGAGCTCGGTATCACGCCCGCATATAACCTCAATATCGCACTGACAACTGACGAAGAGATCGGCCCGTACTCAGGACTTTGTTATTTCGCTGACATCGGTCTCCTGTCAGGGGATTATTTCCTGTGCATGGACGGCGAGGGAGATGACGTTATCATCGGCACAAACGGGATACTCACATGGCGAGTCGATGTTTTCGGAAGGACGTATCACAGCGGCAGCAGTTTTTTAGGCGTAAACGCACTCGAAAAATCGGTTGCACTGATGAACGGGCTGCTTGAACTGAAGGACAAGGTCGAGGACAGGCGGTCAGAGATGCCGAGCAGTCCCGTAATCGCTGAGAAGACGGGTTTTTTAAATGTGAAACCGGTTCTGAATATCACGATGATCGAGAGCGGCGTAAAGGAAAATGTGGTTCCGGGGAGATGCACCATTCGCGGCGACCGCAGGGTGATACCTGAAGAGACATTTGATACCGCAATCGAGGAGATCGAAAGAGCGCTGGAGAATGTCGCAGGTGCCGATGCCGATACGAGATACGATTTCACTTATGAGATCGGATATCCGCCGATGTGTGCCGATGCGAGCCACCCGTGGATCGGGCGGGTTCTGGCTGTTGCAAACGAGGTGTCCGACCGCAAGATCGATATCGCGGGAGCGCAGGGCAGTCTCGATGTTGCTTATGTGATCGGGATCACAGGGCAGCCGGTCTGCTGCCACGGCGTCGGGAGAGTGCTTGAGAGTCGGGCACATGCCGAGGATGAGAACGTGCGCATCGAGGACCTGGTGCGATACACAAAGTTTTTGGGGCTGTTGCTGACAGAGTGATAGATTGGCAGAGTGATACCATGAAATCCACAAAATCCCTCGAATTCATAAGCACCCGGAACGCAATGCTTACGACGATAATTATGTTCAGCGTACTGTTCATGATTCTGATTATAGGGATGCTCATACCGCTATTTGCGGACGTCGCTCTCGATACGGGATGGTTTAATGCCAGAACGATGCTGCCAACCCTTCTTCTGGCACTGCTTCTTGGTGTATGCCTGCTTCTACCGGATGTCTCACCGACGCGGATTCTTGCCATGGTTGCAGTCTTGATCGTGGCAACCATACTCTCAGGAGCCGTATCTCCATTTAACAACACCCCAATCGATGTGTCGGTACCGGTACTTCTATTTACCACGCTTTCGATTGTATACCGGATCATTCGGCTGCCCCAACTGACGCTTCGAAGCGTAAGTCCGCATATCATCCATATTGGCATCGTTCTGATCCTGGTCGGAATCGTCGTGAGCACAAACATGAGGATCGATGGATCCACGGTTATACAAAATGGTGAATTCGGCGACTACAAAGGGCAGCCGTACACCGTAAAGGTCACAGGAATCTCGAACCAATACGAGGGCGCGCCTTACGACGAGCACCCGGGATCATCTTATGTGACCCTGATCGATTTTGAGCTCTATAACAGGGGCACGCTGATCGATCGCGATGCGGTCAAATTCATCACGGATTACAAGTGGGGACAGTCGTATGCAACAAACTACGTCCACCGGTCGCTCACAGAAGAGGTGTTCATCACCACGAAGATGGTTGAAGGCGACTACGCCAATCTCTACATGCGCACAGCACCGTGGATCACCGCGGTCTGGGGCGGGATCCTCTTGATGTCTCTCGGAATCGTCTTGCTCATGTACTCAGTTAGAACTGGGAAAGAAATGGAAAAAGCAGCAGAAACGATAAAAGGAAGGACGAAAGAAGGGAAGAAAGAGACTAAAAAAGATAAGAGAGAGAAAAGAGAGAAATCAGAGAAGAGAGAAGGCAAGAGAGTGGGAAGAGATGACATCGATGGAAGATACGAAGATTTGCTGCAGAAGGAACTGTCTGAACTGAAGGCGAGATAGAGGATAAAAGAAAGTACGTGTTTAGATAACCACAAGATTACACGAATTTCCACAAGATTTCTGCGTTAATCTCGTGAAATCTCGTGGTTTTTTCGTACCAGCTAAACATATACAAAAGAAGAAAGGAGAACAGGAAGGGATGAAGACGATCATCATCGGCGGCGGTCTCTCAGGGCTTGCATCAGCGTACAGGCTGCTAAAAGAGGGAATATCCGATGTAACCATCCTTGAGAAAGGTTCCGAAGTCGGCGGGGTGGCTGCGAGCTACCACATCGACAACTATCACATCGAGAAGTATTACCACCACATCTTCGCGAGTGATTCCGAACTGATCGATCTCATCGGGAGCATGGGTCTCGGTGCTGACCTGCAGTGGCTCAAAGGAACAACTGGATACTATATCAATGGAAAGATATATCCGATGAACACGCCGATCGAGCTGCTCAAGTCGCCGCTCTCGGTTCCGGACCTGATACGGATTGCACGTACCGTCCTTGTGACCAGGCGGGCGAAGGATGAGGAGATCTATAAACTCGATTGCGTCACCGCGAAAGAGTGGATCCTTAAGAATGCCGGAAGGTCGGTCTACGAGCGGTTCTTTGAGCCGCTCTTGCGAAGCAAGTTCGGTAGCAGCCACGACCGCGTATCCGCTGCATGGCTCTTCGGGCGCATCAGGATCAGGTCGAACCGCTCCACAAGTGGCGAGAAGCTTGGATACCTGCGCGGAGGTTTTCATCGCCTCGTCACACGTCTGAAAGAATCAATCGTTGCGATGGGCGGGGAGATCCGGACGAACTGCGAGGCATCAGAGATCAGAATCGTTGATGGATGCGTCTCCGGTGTCGATGCTGGCGGATACATCGACTGCGATTCCGTGATCTCGACGGTAGCCCCTCATGCGCTTTTAAAGATGATTCCGGATGCGCCCGATATCCCGTACCAAGGGACTGCATGTGCGCTCTTTGGCATGAAGAGGTCACTGATGCCGGATATGTACTGGTTAAACATAAAATCAAGTGTGCCTTTTGGTGCGGTCATCGAGCACACGAACTTCATTCCGATCTCGGATTACGGAGAGCATCTGGTATACGTGACCGCGTACTTCCAGGACGATTCCGATCCGAGATGGCGGTCTTCGGAGCAGGAACTGATCGATTCATATCTGGGCGGGCTTATGGAGTTGTTTCCGGATTTCCATCGCGATGATGTCTCATGGTGGAGACTTGCGCGGGATATTGACACGGCTCCGGTGTACCTGACCGATTACATCGAGAAGCTTCCGCCGTATTCTGCCGATATCGATGGACTATATCTTGCCGGTATGTTCTCCCGGACCAACTATCCCGAACGAAGTATGAACGGCTCTATCCTGGCTGGATTCGGGTGCGCGGAGGAGGTTAGGGGACGTACCCGTTCCTGAAAATCCTGTGCCGAACCGACAAGTGGTTGATGTGGTGTAAGGGAACTCACAACTAATAATCTACCATCCCCCGTGTTACACACTGGCCTCTTGATCGATAATAGCTGATGGAATTACGTGCATCCACATATTGAGATTTCAGTGAGATTAAATAGCAAGTATTATTACAATCGCATTCCAAAATAGGTTCAATAAATCCGTAGGATGGTTTGTAAAATGGACATAAATGAAATGCCAGACTCACTTAAGTCGATCATTAAGGATACGGCAGAGCTATTGAGTGGTTATGCAAAGAGAGAATATGTTGCTAAGATCACCATTGAATTTCTGGATGGGAGCGCTCGTAAAGCAGAAAGTAAATTTGGTTGGAGCAGAGACATGGTTAAGACGGGTATGAAGGAGTTAACTACTGGCATAAGATGCGTGGACAATTATTCCGCTCG
>JAYELB010000070.1:0-18039 GCA_034717055.1 Methanobacteriota archaeon | reverse complement strand
TTTTGCTTTTTTACGTTTCAAGATTAATAATTCTTTATTCATTTTAAACACTTATTTTATACATGTGTTGTTTTACATAAGGTTTGCTTCACACATAAAGTGTCCCACTTCTATTCCAAACATAACCACTACTGAGCATCCCGGATCCCCACTAAGTGTTACTGGAATTTTCGGATAGATTTTTTTGTGCCCCAAATCTGGACTGGTCCCCATATATTTCGGATTTTCAGATTTAACTGAACTTTTTTAGAGCGGGTCTTTTGCAAACCTAACTTATTTAGGGTTTTAATTAAAAACCAAACATTTGTAGGGGATGGTTTATGCATACCTAACATCTGAGTGGTGTTGCGCGGGACTCGCGGACGTGATGTAGATCACAACGCGCCCGGTAGATCGAACCCTGACTTGAGCGATCGGATCGGATCGGAAAATGCAGAACAACCAATAATCGAGGCGAAAAAATGGAAAAAGGAACAAAAAATACCCTTGCTCTGGTATGCATTGCAATGGTCTGTGCTATCGCAATACCTGCAATCATTGCGGACTTCGCATCAGGTGACTTCATAACCATAAACACAATCACCAGGACCACCACATTGGGAGACAATGCATCATATCAGATCACGATCGAGAACATCGGGGATGAAACCGGCACGTTCTCTCTGACAGCGATCAATACGGATAATGCAAGTATTGCTGTGCTGAGCCAGACTGAGATAATCCTTGATCCGGGACAGAGCGAAAGTGTCGTGCTGAATGTTACTGATGATCTTGTCGCGGGTCCGTATTGTGTGCTTGTGAATGCGACTTCGCAAACAATCGGACTGACTGACGAGGTAGAGACCGCGACCGCGGTGGTCGAAGAAGAGGAGGAATGGTAATGAGAAAAAAATCAATCCCTCTTCTTCTGGTGATTTTAGTAATATACGCCATGGCTATGGCAGCCCCGGCAGCAGCACAACTCGCAGATTCGCCATGGTCAATGTTTCACCATGACCTGAATCATACGGGGTTAAGTCCATACTATGGACCTGATACGTCAACGGTGAAATGGACTTTTTCCATGGGCGATAAGATACATGGCTCGGCAGCGATCGCTGAAGATGGGGCAATATACATAGGAACAAGAGATTATTGCCCTCTGACTCGTTCGAGACTCTATGCCATCAACCCGGATGGTACAGAGAAATGGCACTGGAGCCCCCCGCGACATCCTGGCAGATGGTTGGTTGATTATATCGATTCCACACCTGGAATAGCTTCTGATGGAACGATCTACATGGGATGCTGGAACAGACGTCTGTATGCGCTGTATCCGAACGGCACGCTGAAATGGGAGTTTTATGATTCCAACTGGAAAAAGAGCCAGGCATTTGTTCTCACCTCACCTACGATCGCTCCTGACGGGGTTGTATACATCGGTAATAATAACGGGAAACTATATGCGATAAATCCCGACGGATCGCTGAAATGGAGTTATCAGACCGGAAAGGCAATCCAATCCTCGCCAGCAGTCGGTTCCGACGGCACTGTTTATGTCGGCTCATACGATAGGAATCTATACGCAATAAACACTGATGGCAGCTTAAGATGGAAATACCTTACGGGAATGACAAGATCTTCTCCTGCTATTGGCTCGGATGGTACTGTTTACATTGGCTCGTACGATAAGAATTTATATGCAATAAACCCTGGTGGCAGCTTAAGATGGAAATACCAAACAGGCGGCTGGGTCGTATCATCTCCGGCAATTGGTTCTGACGGCACCATATATGTCGGCTCGCATGACCACAAACTATATGCGATAAACCCTGCAGGCTCGCTTAAATGGAGTTACAATACCGGACGTTGTATAACATCATCGCCTGCGATCGATGCTTATGGTACGATTTATACAGGTTCGGCTGACAAACATATTTATGCGATAAATCCGGACGGTTCGCTTCTGTGGAACTATAATACCGGAAACAGAATTTATCATTCATCGCCAGCAATAGCCTCCGACGGCACCGTTTACATTGGGAACGGCGGTATGCTCTACGCATTCGGACCGGGAACACCTCCGAACAGACTGCCTGTACTCAATCCCATAAGTCAAAGGACCGCTTACGAGGCTTCCGAACTGAACATAACGATCACAGCCTCCGATCCTGATGGAAATTCCCTGACCTTCGGCAGCAATGCAACTTTTGGGGCATTCACACCCATCAACAGCACAGCCACTTATTGGAGCTGGACGCCTGGTTATGACGATGCCGGAATCTATTATGTCAACTTCGGCGTTTCTGATGGAGAGTTTGGGGACAATGAAACTGTGGTGATAATAGTGGAAGATGTCAACAGACTGCCAGAGATCGAAGGTATGGCAGATAAGACGGTTAATGAGACTGAAACGCTCGTGGTGGATGTCAATGCAACGGACCCGGATGGCGATACACCCATCTATTCATGCAACCGCACCGACCTGTTCACCGATTTCAATATGGCAACAGGCACCGGAAGCTGGACTACAGACTACACGGATTCCGGAATCTACCGTATCGACTTCGGCGTTTCCGACGGGGATGGCGGCATCTCCAACGAAACCGTTAACATAACAGTTAAAGACGTCAACAGACTTCCGGATATCGAAGGGATCGGGGATCAGACGATTAACGAAAGCGAAACGCTCACAATAGATGTGAATGCCACCGACCCTGATAGTGGCGTGCTCATCTATTCCTGCAACCGCACCGACCTGTTCACAAATTTCAATCCGGCAACAGGCACCGGAAGCTGGACTACAGACTACGCGGATTCCGGAATCCACTATATTGACTTCGGCGTTTCCGACGGGAGTGGTGGCATCGACAACGAAACCGTTAGCATAACAGTTAAAGACGTCAACAGACCGCCAGAGATCAAAAGAATAGGAGATAAATCAGTCAACGAAAGCGAACTGCTTGAGTTCACTGTGAATGCCACCGACCCTGATGGCGAGGGTCTGACATACTCTGCAACAAATCTGCCTGATGGCGCGTCTTTTGACCCTGTCACGCAGATATTCTCGTGGATTCCCTCTCTTGAGCAGGACGGGTTATATCGTGATGTGCACTTCGAGGTCGGCGATGGTGATTTAATCGGCTGGGAGAATATCACAATCCGTGTGGGCGACATGGGCGACCCGAACAGTCCGCCTATCTTTGGGCCGATAGGGGATAAAACGGTCAACGAAAGCGAACTGCTTGAGTTCACTGTGGATGCCACCGACCCTGATGGCGAGGGTCTGACATACTCTGCAACAAATCTGCCTGCTGGCGCGACCTTTGATAACGCAACGAGAACGTTCTCGTGGACTCCAACATTTGAGCAGGCAGGACCATACCCGGGCGTGCGCTTTGAGGTCAGTGATGGGGAGCTTGCCAACTGGACAAGCATCACGATCATCGTGAATGCCACAAACAGACTGCCTGTTCTCGAAGAGATGGTGGATCAGGGTGTCAACGAGACCGAAACACTCACTGTAGCTATGAATGCCACCGATCCTGATGGTGACGTGCTCAGCTATTCTTGCAACCATGCCGATCTCTTCACTGATTTCAACCCGTTGACCGGTACCGGAAGCTGGACTACAGGCTACGCTGATGCCGGGCTATACTGGGTTGACTTTGGTGTTTCCGATGGAAAAGGCGGTATTGACAACAAAACCGTTAGCATAACAGTGGAAGACATCAACAGACTACCAGTTCTCAAAGAAATGGATAATCGGACCGTGGGCGAGACTGAAACTCTCACAGTAGATGTGAATGCCACTGACCCTGATGATGACGTGCTCGGCTATTCCTGCAACCGTACCGATCTGTTCACAAATTTCAATCTGGCAACAGGTACCGGAAGCTGGACTACGGACTACGATGGTGCCGGGATGTACTGGATTGACTTTGGCGTTTCCGACGGAAAAGGCGGTATTGACAACGAAACCGTTAGCATAACAGTGGAAGACATCAACAGACCACCAGAGCTTGACGAGATAGGTGCTAAATCCGTAAATGAGAGCGGTTTGCTTAAGTTCACTTTGAATGCCACCGATCCGGAGGGGGATGTGCTTACATACTCCGCGTCAAATCTTCCTTCCGGCGCAACATTCAACCCAGCCACCAGAGAATTCTCATGGACTCCTGCATTCGGTCAGGCTGGCATCTATCATAATGTCAGTTTTGAGGTCACCGACGGTGAACTGGCAGACTCAGAGAATATCACAATAACCGTAACAGGAGTGTCCGTTGAGATAAGCGTCCTGCCAGCGGACATGACAGTTTCGCCGCAGGATCAGTTCGATGTGAGGATACATATCGATCCGAACGGATTGCCGGTTTACGCTGTTCAGTATTATCTGGCGTACAACACAAGCGTAGTGAGGGCAGAGACGCAGGTGAAAAGTCTATTCCTTGGCGGTACTTACGACACAATCGTTGTCGTCAACGATATAGATCAACCTAACGGTGTGATCGCTTATGCCGAGACGAGGAAGATTCCGGATGGAGTGGACACCGAAGAGAACATCACAAGGATTCATTTCATCGCAATAGGACCACGCAGCGCAACCACCTCCTTGATTCTATATGGTATAATCGTCAGCGACATAGACGGAAATAGGATGTCCTACGTGGTTCGGAATGGCACGGTTGAGTTAACCGAGAACACTCCACCCGTCCCGATCAGCATATCAAAGCACAGGATAAACAACGTTGCGCAGAAATACCAGAGCACAGCGGTTCTCTGCTCCTGCTCCTACGATCCGGATTATGGAAACGAGGGTGGCAACATCACCTACATCAGATGGGCGTTTGGTGACGGTCAGTACGAAACTACCGAAGGCTTGCCTGTGGACAACTGTACATGCAAGGAGCATAAGTACGAGTCATGGCAGTGGGATCCGATTGGCGTTCCATACGACCCGGAGCATCCGGAGAATGGTGGAAACTACATGCCATTCGATGTCCGGCTGGACGTGATGGATGACGGATGCCCTGAACTCACCAACAACACCAACATCACGATCGATGTGTTCATCGCAGGTGATGCAAACGGTGATGGCGAGGTGAACATCCTTGATGCGGTGTGGGTCGGTAAGCACTGGCGCGAGAAGTGCCCGTGCAACCCGTATCCTGATGATCCGGACAATCCTCCTGATTACTGCGGATGTGGTGACTGTGAGGGTCATCTCTGGGATGACGAGCAGAAAGATGGGACCGACCTGAACAACGACTGCGAGATAAACATTCTCGATGCCGTGATCATAGGAGCGAACTGGAGACACGTGGCATGGTAGAAAAACAATAGCATTCATCGGTGTTCGGTTGGAGGAACAACCACCCGCCAAACATAGGCATTCCGGTAACATTAGGCACTTCTCGGGTCATCTACATACAGCCGATAAACGATGTAAAATTCTGTAGTTTTATTTCCATGTTTTACCAAAGATATGCCCGCATAGCGTGATCAATTGATCCAAAAACGTGAGATACACAAGTGAATGAATTGCTTATGCGCGTGAATGATGGTTGGGCAGAACATGCTCGGGTACTATATGATAGGAACCACGTATGCTTAGCTAACCACGAGATTACACTGATTTCCACAAGATTTCTATGTCGATCTCGGTGTAATCTCGTGTAATCTCGTGGTTTTATACATGGGCACCCCCACAATACTCGACTAAGTACGCTTGGGTAAAGATAGTAGGGAGCTACTAAGCGCAGGCAGATCTCATGGGTGCTTAACCGAACACAGATGGAAATAGCGTTAGGTTTTGTCAGCAAGCCCGAATTTTTTTAGGGTATAATATTTATCCACCTAACAATCTATCTTTTATTCTCCGGATACAAAAGAGGCGAGATTCAAAATGAAAATGAAGATAAAAATATCGGCGCTCGTATCGATCTTATTTATAATCGCGCTTATCCCCCTGTCAGCTCATGCAGCACCGGTGATACGCGTTGAACCTTCTCATCAGAACGTTTTGCAAGGGGACCTATTCACCGTGAATATAACGGTGGACCCTGCAGGCGACGAGGTGATGGGCGCACAGTATGACCTGTACTTTAGTAACATGCTGTTAAACGCAACCGATCAGGTTAGCGGTACATTCCTGAGCCACGACGGTGCATCAACCATGATAATAACAAACGAGATCAACAACACTCTCGGGCTGGTTGGATATGGTGAAATGCGAATGGGCGTGGAGAACGGTGTGCTCGATCCGGGTGTTCTTGCAACGATCACGTTTAAGGCGATAGAACCGGGAACTGCCGATCTAACCCTGACCAATATCATAATAAGCGATCCGCTTGGCGTAAGAATTCCGGGTGTTTCGGTCAATGATGGCACAGTAAAAATTAATAAAACCCATCTCGATATCTCTGGTTTCGTTGATTATAGCGATGGCATACCTGTGAACAATCCCAATGTGACGATAACGAATCTGAACACCAGTGAAGTCTTCATTGCCGAGACAAACGAAAGCTCTAACTACTACGCCCTCTCGACAAACTTCGCCTGTATGGGACTTGGGAACATACTTCATTTCAATGCCAGCGACCGCACAGGCAATTTCACCGGGATTGAACACAGAGTAACGCAAGCAGAGATGGATGCAGGCGGATTTGCGCAGAATATAACCATAGACATAACAGCTCCCGTGATTGCCAACATCGGTGTTACCTCGATAACAAAGGATTCCACAATCATATTATGGGAGACCAGCGAACCCGGTGATAGTCTGGTCAGGTATGGCACACAGGTTGGCAATTACACAAAGGTGGCGCACAATGCATCGTATGTGATCGATCACAGCATCGTTCTTGCCGAACTGCTCCCGAACACCACCTATTACTATGTTGTAAATAGCACAGACCCAAGCAGCAATTCCATGCAGAGTGCAGAACATAATTTCACCACTCATCCGGTGATAATCATCAGCATCGGCGATGTTACTCTGATAGCAGGGGAGAACGCTACCACCTCTGTCATGATTCACAATATCACCAATGTCGGCACTGTAGACCTCTTTCTCAGCTACAACCAATCGGTGGTCCACGTCACCCGCGTTGACAACAGCGATTTCGATTTCGCGGTCTCAACCATCGATAATTCGTCAGGCGTGACACGGATCGGTGCATACCAGATATCATCGCCAGGGCAAAGCGGCGAGGTGAAACTTGCAGATGTCACTTTACAATCGATAAGCGATATGGGGGACACCTGTGCCCTGAACCTGACCATCACTGAATTGAAGGAAGCAGGTTCTGGTGAGATGCCCATACCGGCAGTTACACTCAATGGGACATTTGCCGTAACAGAACTAACCCCACCTTCAGTGATAAACCAGGTGGCATCTCCTGAGTCTATTCCCGAAGATACGGATTTTGACCCGAGATGGGGAGAAACATCCCGACTGAATGCCACCGTGATAGATGAAAGCGAAGTTGTTAACGTAACAATCAATCTCACCACACTCGGCGGTCTGCCAGATCAACCCATGACTCATGTTCCGGGAACCGATGTGTGGACTGCGACTACCGATGTGCCTGTCCGGACTGCAATCTGCCACAACGAAAGTTACCTGCCGCACAATCTGACCGTGTGTGCAACCGATGTCTTTGGAAACGTGAACACATCGGTAAGCGTACAATTAAAGGTCATATTAAACGGAGATGTGAGTGAGAACTGCGAAGTAGCGCTTTATGATTCGATGTACCTTGGCAAGCATCTCTTTGAAAAACCCGGATTTGAGGTGATGGGTGCAGGGATCGGCGAAGTGAGTGGAAATGGGCAGGTAACGCTCTATGATGCGATGTATCTTGCCAAGTATGTGATGGGCGAATCGGGATTTGAGATGCTTCACTGAGGTAAAAGAGGTGAGATGTATGAATATGAAAAGTTTGATAACGGTGCCCGTTGTGCTGCTTCTGGCATTGCTAATCGTGCCAGTCTCTGCCGCAACCACCGTTTCGGTAAGTGATGTCTTCTTTGAACCAGGCGATGATGCCACCGTCTCGATCGTAATCAATAACGTGAGCAATCTCGGAGTCGCTAACATCAATATTGATTATGATCCTTCCGTAGTTTGTATTACTACCGTCAATAACAGTGATTTTGATGATCTCTATCCGGTGATCGACAACACAATTGGTCTTGTGAAGGTTGGAGGTGTGGATTACGGCGATGGATTAAGTGGCAATGTTAAACTTGCAGACCTTCTGATAGAAGCAGTCGGCGACGCTTGCGAAACAAGCACACTCAACCTGACGGTCAATGAGTTAAAAGAAGCAAGCGCGACCGAAACTACCATACCGGCAACGGTGGACAGTGGCATAGCGGTTCTGAATCTTCCCCCTGTTGCCGTACCGCGATCTCTGCATCGCTATAACAACATAGGCGACCTCGGTAGGGCGATCTTTAATGGCTCTGCATCCTACGACCCAAGCACTGATGGGAGCGTCATAAACTATGGATGGAACTTTGGTGATGGGGAGAACGGAACAGGTGAGACAGTTGAACATGTTTATTCGAGCAGTCTGTGGAACGGGACTGGTTACGAACCTTTTGAGGTCTGCTTGACAGTGAATGACAATGGAGATCTCTTAAGCTCGACTCTCATATCGGTCAACGTTTATATTGCAGGTGATGTGAACGGCGACGGCGAGGTCAATATCCTTGATGCGGTCCTGGCAGGGAAGTACTGGAGAGCGACATGCGGTGGATGTGGCGACTATGTCTGGGGTGACGAAGGGGCAGACAGAGCAGACCTGAACAACGATTGTGATATAAACATCCTTGATTCCGTGATCATAGGAGCGAACTGGAGGAAAACCGCATGGTAGGAGATACGCTGAAGAAGGGTGCTTATAAGTACCCAAATAAAAAAGAGGTGCTATGAAATGAAAAAGATCTGGGCAATGGATAGAATGGTATTGTCTTTGTTGACATGCAGTATTGAATTAGTTACAGAGGATCAGAGGGTGATGTGAAAATGAAAAGTAAAACGCCGTTTATAGGTTTGGCAGCAGCAGTGATTGGTTTGCTGATCGTTGGGGTTGTATTGTTTACAAACGGTGGTTACTTGCTCGAAAAACCTGAAGTAAGCGATGAACAACCCGAAACAAATGGTTCTGTGTCGATTGGCGATAATGCGACAGTGGTGACTCCAAGCGAGGATGAATTGCTTGGAAAATACGAGAAAAGTGACAAATTGTTCGAGAGGACTGAGAGGCACGGTAGGATAATCTATTGGCATAACAGGATGATAGAGGATGCATTTGTTGAGAAAGACCAAATAGTATACATATTTAACATGGACGGCAAGAAGCTCATCGAAAAGCGTATTCATTGGCGTGATGACTTACCGGAACATTTACCCCGGATAATCACCAAAGAACAGGCAGAATCCATAGCAGGAGGAGGATCTGCCACTTTATACTTCATATCCCCGGAATCACATCTTGTTCCAATAAAGCCAACGCCAGAGAATCCATGCTGGGAGGTATGGAAGGTGACAGAGACTGATGACTATGGAACAATCTACTTTATCAATCTATGCAGCCTGTTTTTAACAAGATGTGTGGATCATGAAAAATTTGAATTGCAGACGCTATTCGAATCGATTTTCCAGCTCAATGGCGATGCTTTTATTACCAATGACGAGAAAAGGATTGAACTGGGAATGAACTCAAAAGAGCCGGAGTTGATGGATAAACTTAACAAAAGTCTTCGCATATTGAACACAAGGGTTATTCGCGATCCTGATGGGCGCTCAATACAGTTTAATATGTAGATGTTTTGTCTCAATTAGGTTGGCAGTAAAATCCGGATACCCTAAAGTCATGTAAAAATGAAAAACATCAAACTATACAAGGGTGGGGGTTATGACAGCACGATCACGTCTAGCACGTCTAATGATGGAAGTTATTACTGGGATGTATCATCTACTCAGACTCCGGGTTCTGATTATATGATCAAGATTACCAGCATATCCAACCCATCAGTAAACGATTATAGTGACAATCACTTCTTGATCACTGAGCATATTACTGCGTTCTCATTCTCAGGTCCTATGAATAAAACTGCCTGCTCCGGAGTCTGGACCGACTGGTATCATAACGCAACACACTGGTTCAATACGATGGGGTATCACACTGAAAATATGGTATATCCGAACGAGGTGAAGGTTAAAAGCCATATCCAGAGTTATGAGATCGCAATGTTCTATGAGGTGGGACACAGTAGAGGTAACAGCTACGAGTTCCGTAATAATTGCTCAGACACCACAACTGCAGATGAGATCCACGAGTGGATTGAGGACTACCCAAAGATGCCATTCACGTTTTTAGCCAGTTGCAAGGGGATGTGTGACACTGGACCGGACACTCTTTCGTATGAGTTTAGAAAAGGATTGATGAAGGATACTGTTACTGTTGGTTATTGTGGCATGGGCGAAGCACCCTGTAATAAGACTTGTTGGCGGGTTGCAGTCGATTGGCAAGACGCACTGTTTAACTATATGAATCAGGGCCGGACGGTAAAAACTGCATTTAATCAAGCAGTAGCGGATTATCCTGACTGTGACGGCTGTGTCCGATTCGCAGGCGACCCGAACTTCGAAGTGGTACCAGTTGTGAGGCGTGGGATAGTTGCAATACCAAAATCAGATCACAAATACAACAACGCGGGTTTGTTTCCCACATATCCCGACGGCTCCCAATCCTATGGTCACATTACAGAGTACCGGTGGGATTTTGGAGACGGCGAAGTTGAATGTGGTGAAACTGTAGAGCGTATCTATAGTACATACAGATGGATTGGTGGTTCAAGCGGTCACTACGAGCCGTTTGATGTAAGCTTAACAGTAAAAGACAATGAAGGGAATAGCGATACCATCAATACAGATGTCAACGTTTATATCGTAGGTGATGTGAACGGCGACGGCGAGGTCAATATTCTTGATGCGGTCCTGGCAGGGAAGTACTGGAGAGCGACATGTGGTGGATGTGGCGACTATGTCTGGGATGACGAAGGGGCAGACAGAGCAGACCTGAACAACGATTGTGATATAAACATCCTTGATTCCGTGATCATAGGAGCGAACTGGAGGAAAACTGCATGGTAGGAGATAAAAATAGGAAAATAAAGAGAATATCGATGGGTTTTGCATATATCATATTACTCATCAGCACAGCAGCAGTGACCGCGCAAGCCGCACCAGCGCTTGTGAGCGTGTCACCACCAAGCATAGAGGCGTCATACGGACAGACAGTTACAGTAACCATAAATGTAGACCCAGGGGGCAATGAGATCTGCGCAGCTCAATATCTTCTGTATTTCGATCAGCGCATCCTGAATGCCACTTCGCAATCTCAGGGAACTTTCCTCAGTCAGGACGGCATAGGAACACTCGAGATAGCGAATATAATCGATAACACCGCTGGTAAGATGGAGTATGGCGAAATCAGGACAGATGAAGGTCTGGAGCATGGCGTAACCACTTCGGGAATTCTGGCGTCAATCAGCTTTGAGGTGGTCGAAGAGTCTGCAATGTGCGATTTAAAGTTGAGTGACGTGATCTTAGTCGATCGGAATGGCAAGAATATTGGGGCTGAGATCGATGACGGGAGATGCACCATAGGGGCCGCTACAGGTGAGCCTGTCACGGATGTCACGGTTGAAGAAGCATACACGATGATGGAAACAAATCCGAAAGAGATCACTCTTCTGGATGTCAGGGCAAAGGAGGAACACGATGCTGAACATATACAGGTGCAAGGTGTTTTACTCAAACATGTACCTTTATCTGAGCTGGAAAGCAGGCTTGATGAACCGGACAAGTCCAAAAAAGTCATCGTTTACTCCGGAGATGGTGTTAGTAGTAGAACCGCAAGTGACACACTTGTCCAAAATGGCTTTAAAGATATTTACAACATGCTTGGCGGAATGGCGGAATGGAGGATCAGTTTCCCGGTATCTACACGGATTGCACCCACAGCTACGCCCACTCAAGCTTCGGGAGGCAGCGGCGACAATGGAGGGCAATCTGCATCGCATACCCAAAATCCGATTCCAACTTCTACTCCTTCGCCAACTCAAACAGCAGGTCTGACATCAACGCCGATTCCAACGGCAATCTCTTTGCCGTCGGCATCTCCAACCACGGATACATCACGGAATCCAGAAGCTTCAACGCCCCGGTCCGAAGATAAGAGCAATAAACTGCCTGGATTCGAGGCTTCGTTTGTAATAACCGGATTGATTATGATAGCACATCTGATATTAAAAGAAAAAGGTGGAGATAAAAATGAATAAAGCTTTGATAGTAGCGATTGCTACTATATGTATAATTGTTTCTGCGCAAATGGTATTTGCATCTACGATATCGATTGGATCACAGACAGGACCAACGATAAATGTTGAACCGCCATATCTAACTGCCTCACAAGGGGATACGTTCACAGTGAACATAGTGGTAGATCCGGACGGTACTGAGATGGCCGGTGTTGACTACATCCTTCGTTTTGATAATGCTGTGTTAAGTGCACTAAATCAAAATAAAGGACCGTTTCTCGGCGGTAATACAGTGGCAAACGATATCGACAATCCAAATGGCAGTCTCGATTATGGCGAATGGAGAACAGACGGTGGTGTAACCGATCCGGGTGTGCTGACGACAATAGAGTTTGAGGCGATAAGCACAGGTATCAGTGAACTTCACTTCGAGCAGATCATGTTGAGCGATCCCGATGGCAAAAGAATTAAAAATGTTGCTATCTGCAATGGACGCGTCGGGATTGACCAGCCGCCAGTCTCGTTCATGATCAGCGGATACGTCTTTAATGAGGACGAAAGCGTATGCAACAATCCGGCGGTTGCCATAACAAGCCTGAATACGTGCAGGGAATGGGTGGCTGTTACGGCTGAAAGCTCGAACTACTACCGGCTCGTACTTACAAGCTGCGGTGACATCATTGCAAACGATACGCTCCGGTTTAATGCCACAAGTCCGGATGGGTGTATTGTCACAGAGTACACCGTTACCCCTGATGATGTAGCTGCTGGCGGCTTTGAGTATAACCTCACGCCTGAGTTTTGTCCGCCGGGTGATGTTAATGGCGATGGCAAAATCACGCCCGCTGACGCTGCGATTGTACTGCAGATGGCAGTTTGTGGAGACAATAACAAGATTGCTGACGTCAACGGTGACGGTAGCGTAACATCGCTCGACGCCCTCATTATCCTGCAAGCGGCAGCTAATAATATAGACATTTCATAGCATGTAATATGCATTATACTATGAATAAAATAAATTTACTGGGGGTGATCGATGAAACATTACTAACCCTGACAACAGATGCCAGAGCCGTGTACCAACGCGTTTGTGGCAAGACAATCTCGGGACTTTTTCCCGTAGTTTGGTATTTCAAGTAGAGAACAACTCAAGAATAAATGGGAGGTATAAGTATGGAATTGAAAAGACTATATATAGCAGGCACAATTATTGCACTATGCGTAATAATTGCAACAATACAGACAGCTTCTGCTGCACCGACGATAAGTGTCGAACCGTCGTACCAGAGCGTATCACCTGGAGATCCATTCACAGTAAACATAACAGTGGACCCGGATGGCACTGAGGTAGCAGGCGTTGACTACATTATTCACTTCAACAATACCGTATCGAATGCAATATGCCAAAACAAGGGGACGTTTCTCGGCGGCATGGAAGTGGCGAACATTACCGATAATCTCAATGGCAGTCTCGATTATGGCGAATGGAGAACAGGCGGTGGTGTAACTGACCCCGGTGTGCTGACGACGATCCGGTTTGAGGCGATAAGCACAGGTATCAGTGAACTTCACTTCGAGCAGGCACTGTTGAGCGATCCCGACGGCAACAGAATTAAAAATGTTGCTATCTGCGATGGACGTGTCGGGATCGGCCAGCCGCCGACCCCCTTCACGATCAGTGGATACGTTTTCAGTGAAGACGAAAGCGTATGCAACAATCCGGCGGTAAACATAACAAACCTGAATACATGCGGGAACTGGACGGTTGTTGTGGCTGAAAGCTCGAACTACTACCAGCTCCCACTTGCAAGCTGCGCTGACGTCATTGCAGACGATATCCTGCGGTTCGATGTCGCAGGGTGCTCGCAGTCGAACACCAAATTGCACACCGTCACTCTGGCTGAAGTGGTTGCCGGTGGTTTTGAGTGTAACATTACTCTTGAAACTGCCGAGCCCGACACCACACCACCTGTCATCACGGATGTCGCAAACGGCACACCAGCAAATAGTTCGGTGACCATCACATGGACCACCGATGAAGCAAGTAACAGTCTGGTCAAGTATGGCACCACATCCGGTGTTTATACGGATAATGTATCCGATGTGGCGATGGTAACCTCACACAGCATTGATCTTTCCGGGCTAAGTGAAGGTACGACATATTACTTTGTGGTGAACAGCACTGATGCTAGTGACAATTCAAACGAGAGTGCTGAACATGGTTTCACGACATCGAGTACTGCTGACATCGATCCACCTGTGATCACCAGTGTCGCAAACGGCACGCCAACAGATAGTTCGGTGACCATCACGTGGGGTACTGACGAAGCAAGCGACAGTCGGGTCAAGTATGGCAATACATCCGGAACTTACACGAAAAGTGAAACCAATGCAACTATGGTGACCGAACACAGCGTCACGCTGATCGGATTGAGTTCGAATACGAGCTACTACTTCGTGGTGAACAGTACTGATGCAAGCGGTAATTCAAACGAGAGCGAGGAGCATAGCTTCATGACAGCAGCAGAATCGGTAAACCCACCGGAACTCGTCTCCTGTGTGATAACTCCGGCCCCACCGGTCGTGCAGGGAACCAATGTATCGGTCGATTGCCTCTTCTCAGAGGATGTGGATTATAAGATCCGCATCGAGGATGCTACAGGTGTATTGATCGAGAATATCGGCAGTGGCACTGCAACGAATCCGGCTCCGAAGTGGTGGAACACAACCACCGGAACCCCTGCCGGAACCTACATCGTAAACGTGACCATGAACGATTCAACATCAGGGTTGTCATCGTATAATGATACGAACACCATCGAGGTCACTAATACATCAGACACCACACCACCAACGGTCATCGGCAATTTACCGACCGGAACCGGCGTTATGGTAACCACTGATGTAGCCGTAACATTCGATGAGGCGATGAATCAGACCTCAGCAGAAGGCGCATTCTCGATCACGCCGGATGTGGCTGGAGCATTCAGCTGGAGTGAGGACATCATGACCTTTACGCCTGGTGCCGATCTTGCCGATAACACCACATACGATATAACCATCAGCACCGGTGCAAAGGATCTTGCAGGCAACCCTCTGGCAGAGCCGTTCACATGGAGCTTCACGACTGTGACTGTGTTGCCGCATTTGACAACCATATCCATCGAAAATGTCACCGTATCACCAGGAGAGAGCATCGTCGTGCCGATCATGGTCTATTACGTGACGAATCTGGGTGGCTGCGAGCTCAACATGACCTACAACGAATCAGTCGTTCATGTGACAGACGTTACACCGGGAGAGTTGGATTTGCTTGTATCTACCTTCGACAACGGTTCTGGCTGGATGTACGCGAATGCGATCAACGCATCAGGATTGGACGGGGACATAGTCTTCGCATATATCAATCTCACTGCTGTGGGCAGCAAGGGTGATGCGAGTCTGATGGATATCACGGTTAAGGATCTGTTTGATGTGAGTTATGACAAAATCACCCACAGGGTGATCGATGGAACGTTCACCGTAGAAGCAGACACCGAACCGCCAATGGTTACGGATGCATCGGCAAGCAGAGATACGATGTTAAACGACAACGGCAGACCAAGATCACCTGGAACGAATGTAACCGTACTGAATGTCACGGTGATCGATGAAGAGGGTGGCGTTGCAAATGTCACCATCGATCTATCATCGATAGGCAGATCTCCGGTCCAGCCGATGGAGCGCATTACCGGGACCGATGTCTGGACAGTGACCACGAATGCAACGGATGGCGTCAATCTCACCCATCAGTTGGCCATCAATGCAACCGATAACGAAGGGAACTATAACAACACGGTTGCCATCGAACTGACCGTCCTTAGGAGGGGTGACGTGTGCAGGGATGATATTATCGACGGCAATGATGTGATGTACATAGCCAGATATCTGGCAGGTCTTGAACCGGAATGCTCAAGTCCGCTGGCTGAAATGGTACTGGTTGGGGATGTCGTAGGCACATCCAGAGACCCGGAGGGCGACGGCATTGTGGACCTGATGGATGCAGTGTACATAGCGAGGTATGAGGCGGGCTTGGAGGGCAAGCCTTAACCTCTTTTTTTATTTTTAGTGCTATGTCCGGACGGATAAGACTGATCTGCCTGAGCGTGATCGTGTTTCTCACGATACCGCTGGTATCTGCCACAACCGTCAGCATCGCTGATGTTGATGTTGAATCCGGCAGCACGATCACAGCACCCATCCGGATCGCCGATACAATGATTCTGGGTGGGTACGAGATCAATATCACATACAACTCCTCGGTTGTCCATGTGGCCGGCGTTACTCCGGGGGATATGAATCTGCTCGCATATAACATCGACAACGAGTTCGGATGGGTGTATGTGAATGCTATCAATGTATCAGGGCAGAACGACGATGCAACCCTCGCATGCATCAATCTCACCGCGGTGGGGGATGTGGCTGATGTGAGCCCACTAAACATCACAGCCGCTACCCTATTTGACACAGACTACAACAGGACATCATGCGTGGTACGTAATGGATCGTTTACAGTCCTGCCGCCAGGTGTTGCCACAATCAGCATCGGCAATGGCAGCGACATCGTGACCACATCGATCGCAATCGAAGATGGTGCAAACGTGGGTGCATGTGACATAACGCTCACGTTCAACGCATCGGTCGCGAACGTCACGAACGTGGCAGACGGGGATATGGATATAACCATGGCAAACCTTGAGCATACACAGGAAGGGTTTGTGCATATCGGCACATTCCAGACCAGCAACCCGGGACTGAGCGGAAACATCACATTCGCGAATGTTACGTTCGAACCGGTTGGGAACATCGGCGATACATGTTCCTTGAACCTGAGCGTGACTACGTTTAAGGATGCGACTCCGATAGGTGGTGAGATGCCGTACATTGTGAGAAATGGGACGTATACGGTATTGTTGTTAAACGGCGATGTCAATGGCGACGGCGTAGTGGACCTCTACGATGCCACGTATCTCGCAAAGCATCTGCTTGGGATTACAGGATTCGAGGTGATCATCGTTGAAGCGGCAGATGTCAATGACGATGGTGTGATAGACGTTGCAGATTCTATGTATCTTGCGAAATATGTACTCGGAATTGCCGGATTTGAGGAACTGAGATAATGGGGGAGACAGAAAGGTGGCGTTCATCGTCACCTCATCTTTTATTTATGATGAAAAATCTAATTATGTTAATCTTGTATAATCTCGTGGTTTTATATGCTAATATTCACACAATTTTGGATAAGTACTAGCAAAGTTATCTGATGATGCTCCACATCCATGACATTCGCACAATTTGCTTATTCGTGCCATTCACCAAGCCGACAAGAAGTTGCATCACAGATTGCCCAAGCGGGCTGCCCTGTCCATTCAGGGTAATTCTACTTTGTCAGATTAACCACCAACTCAGGCGCTTGATGTTGGTTTTGTTTTCCGAACGGTTTGAGGTCATGCAACCGCTCGCTGTTGATTTGTCTCTAATGTGACAAAGTAGGAGTAATCCTACCACGAAATACGTGGGCGGCAACGCCTACGTAGTAAGCCTGCAGAACAACGTGGAAAATCAGAAAGTCCGGGTTCTGGATCAACTGCCAGGATAAAAACACTATCTGTTGACAAGAAGTTGCATCACAGATTGCCTAACCGGCTACCCCTTCCATTTGGGGCAATCCTACCGCGGAATGCG
>JAYELB010000069.1:0-4892 GCA_034717055.1 Methanobacteriota archaeon | reverse complement strand
AGAAGGGGTCATCCTGGATGTGAACGGGGCTACAATTAAAGCTACCGGAAGAACCCGGAAGGAGTTGATAGGAACACCGTTTGCCGACTATTTCACAGATCCTGAAAGGGCATACAAAGGTGCGATGTTGACCTTTGAGACAGGAGAGGTTCGGGATTACGAACTGGTCATGAAAGCCATTGACGGAACCGAGACCGTTGTTTCATACAATGCTTCGGTCTACAAGGATCAGAAAGGAAACGTGATTGGTGCCTTTGCCGCTGCTCGTGACATCACAGAGCGAAAAAATGTCGAAATTGCGCTTCATGCAAGCAAAGCAGAACTCGACCTGATCTTTCAGATCGCTGCTGATGGAATGTGTGTAATAGATGCTGATTTTAATATCATCCGGGTGAATAAGACCTTTATCCGGATGGTGGACCTGGATGAGGATGTAATCATCGGTAAGAAATGCTACGATGTCTTCGGTGGGGAACTCTGCCGTTCAAAAGATTGTCCACTTAAGAAGATGAAAAAGGGGGGGCAGTTTGCCGAACACGAATCTGTCAAGGAGCGATCGGACGGTAAAGAGATACCGGTTATCGTGAATGCTGCAAGATTAGATCGAGACGGCAAATTTGTTGGGATTGTAGAGGATTTTAAGGACATTACCGAGCGCAAACAGGCTGAAGAAGAAATTCGTGAGCTCCAGCGATACAATCGTGGATTGATTGAGGTAAACCTTGATCCACTGGTAACATTTGATCATAAGGGGATCATCCTGGATGTGAACGAGGCTACAATCAAAGCTACCGGAAGAACCCGGAAGGAGTTGATAGGAACACCGTTTGCCGACTATTTCACAGATCCTGAAAGGGCATACAAAGGTGCGATGTTGACCTTTGAGACAGGAGAGGTTCGGGATTACGAACTAGTCATGAAAGCCATTGACGGAACCGAGACCGTCGTTTCATACAACGCTTCGGTCTACAAGGATCAGAAAGGAAACGTGGTTGGTGCCTTTGCCGCTGCTCGTGACATCACAGAGCGAAAAAACGCTGAAATTTCGCTTCATGAAAGCAAAGCAGAACTCGACCTGATCTTCCGGATCGCTGCTGACGGAATGTGTGTAATAGATGCTGATTATAACATCATCAAGGTAAACAAAACCTTTATCCGGATGGTGGACCTGGGTGAGGATGAAATCGTTGGCAAGAAATGCTACGATGTCTTCAGCGGGGAACTCTGTCATTCAAAAGAGTGCCCACTTGAGAGAATGAAAAAGGGAGAACAGTTTGCTGAACACGAATCTGTCAAGGTGCGATCAGACGGTAAAGAGATACCGGTTATTGTGAATGCTGCAAGATTGGATCGAGACGGTAAATTTGTTGGGATTGTGGAGGATTTTAAGGATATTACCGAGCGTAAGCAGGCTGAAGAAGAAATTCGTGAGCTTCAGCGCTACAATCGTGGATTGATTGAGGTAAACCTCGATCCTTTGTTAACATTTGATCATAAAGGGATCATCATGGATGTGAACGGGGCTACAATTAAAGCTACCGGCAGAACTCGAGAAGAGTTGATAGGAACACCGTTTGCCGATCATTTCACAGATCCTGAAAGGGCATACAAAGGTGCGATGCTGACCTTTGAGACCGGAGAGGTTCGGGATTACGAACTGGTCATGAAATCAAAGGACGGGACCGAGACTATGGTTGCTTGCAACGCTTCGATCTACAAGGATCAGAACGGAAACGTGGTTGGTGCCTTTGCCGCTGCTCGTGACATCACAGAACGCAAAGCCGCGGAACAAGAGTTGCGGGAAACCGTGGGGAGGCTTGAGGAGTACACCAATCGCATCAACAATCTCGTGGTAACGATGCTCGGGGAGATTGCAGTCAAATGATGTTGGTGATAGCTTCTGTCAACCGTTTTCATGTAGGCTTTCCCTGCATACGAAGGAGATTTTTATAAAATGGGCGTGGATATCGACGAACTGGCAAAACGACTGGAAACTCAGGTATTAGAGGATTCCAAAGAGGTGTTTTCAGAGACTGTACTAGAATATGCCTATAATCCAAGAAACATGGGGGAGATCAGTGATGCGGATGGGGTCGGGAAGATAACAGGCAGCTGTGGAGATACGGTGCAGATACAGATCTGTGTCGAGGACGGAAGAATAGTAAAGAGCAGATTCATGACTGACGGATGCGGCACATCGATTGCATGTGGGAGTATGCTCACAGAGATGATCACGGATAAGACGATTGGGGAGGCGTTGGCGATCACAAGTGACGAGCTTCTGCGCAGTCTGGGCGGGCTGCCTGATGAAAATGTGCACTGTTCGGTTCTTGCGGTGGATGTTCTACGAGAAGCGATTGCTGATTATCGCGAATCGAGATATAAGCATCTTGAGTCGGATACACAGGATGTAGTGAAAGAATGAAAAAGAAACTAAATCCCGGGCTGGTGCGAAGAAGATATATGATATGCAATATATCTCGGAGTGGCACAATAACCTGCAATCCGAATGCATGACCGGTACGTTCATGCCAGACAGTCTGGAAAGGGATCAGTTAAATATGATCTTTAGGAGATACTGACCCTACCCAAAGGTTTAAGGTATTAATTACCCAATAATTCCGATGTAGATGGTAATGCGTTTAATATCAGGTGATTAAAACGGATAAAGATATTCAAGAGCTTAATAAAAGAGCACAAGAGTATTGCGGAGATATAAACAAGGTTTTGGATGAGGTTAAGAGGGTGATTGTCGGACAAACCGATATACTGGATCGCTTGATGATCTCTTTGATCGCTGATGGACACGTCCTCCTGGAGGGCGTTCCCGGGCTTGCAAAGACGCTCATGGTAAAGACGCTATCTGACGCGCTTAACACCAAATTCTGCCGGATTCAGTTCACTCCCGACCTTCTGCCAGCAGATATAGTCGGTACAAAGATTTATGATCCGAAAACCACGTCGTTTGCGACACAGAAGGGTCCGATATTCCACAACTTCATTCTTGCTGATGAGATCAACCGTGCCCCTCCGAAGGTGCAGTCCGCGCTCCTTGAGGCGATGCAGGAGCGGCAGGTGACAATAAGCGGCGATACGTACCTGCTGGACGCTCCGTTTCTGGTACTTGCAACCCAGAACCCAATCGAGACTGAGGGGACGTATCGGCTTCCTGAGGCGCAGGTTGACAGGTTCATGTTCAAACTCCTGATCGACTACCCATCGAAAGCCGAGGAGAAGATCATCATAAGAAGAATGACGCGAGGGGAGCGTATCGATGTCGGGAAGATGATCTTAGAAGACCGGATCAGAGAGATCCAGCGGTTCAACCAGGAGATATATGCGGATGAGACGATCGAGGATTATGTGGTTGATATCGTTGATGCGACAAGAAACCCATCCGATTACAATCTCGATGTGGGCGATATGATCGAGTACGGAGCCTCTCCGAGAGCATCAATATATCTCATATTGGCCGGGAAAGCCCATGCGATGCTGGATGGGCGCGGATATGTAGTACCTGAGGATGTTAAGGCTATTGCTGCTGACGTTCTCCGCCATCGGATACTCCTTAGCTATGAGGCGGAGGCAGAGGAAGTGGCTGCTGACCAGATCATCGGAGAGATACTCAAACAGGTTAAATCCCCCTGAATAAGGAGATGGGCAATCATGCCGGAACGGGTACGCGACGCTATAAAACGCGTGAGAAAGCTTGAGATTGCAACAAAGCAGATGGTAGAGGGGCTTATGGCAGGATACTACCATTCGGTCTTTAAGGGCAGAGGGATTGAGTTCTCGGATATCAGGGAGTATGTAGCAGGTGATGATATCCGTGCGATCGACTGGAACGTTACCGCACGGATGAACGCGCCGTTTGTAAAGGAGTTTATAGAAGAGCGCGATCTAACGGTCCACATCATCCTCGACATATCAGCGAGCAGCGAATTTGGTTTTGAGAGGCGAAAACGGGATGTTGGAATTGAGATCGCGGCATCGCTTGTCTTTTCAGCACTTACGAACAACGACCGAGTTGGAATGTTCCTCTGCACATGCGAGGTTGAGGAGTTTATACCGCCGAGGAAAGGAAGATCCCATCTCTTCAAACTCTTACGAGAGATGATCTACTTTACGCCTGAGAACAAGACGACCGATCTCAATAACTGCATCAGATATGTATCCAATGTCACAAAGAGGAAGAGTACGATCTTTATCATATCCGACTTCATAACAGAGGATTTCGAGAAGAGTTTGAGGATACTAAAGAACCGACACGAGGTGATACTGGTAAACGTAAGCGATGTCAGAGAGTCCGATATTCCGGATATCGGGTATGTGCTGCTTGAGGATGGCGAGACCGGCGAGCAGTTTCTCCTTGATACATCGGACAAGGGGTTTAGGGAGCGGTATACCGATATTGTGCGCCAGAGAAACGAGGCACTCTCCGAACGTATGAGGCGGCGCAAGGTAGATATGATCAACATAAGAACGGATCAACCCTTTGAGATTCCACTGAGGCGGTTTTTCAGGATGAAAGAGCGGAGGATGAGGTAAGATGGGTTTTGGATTCTCAGAACCAGCGAGATTGCTTCTGATACTAACAATCCCGATGATATATTATCTGTATACGATCCATCAAAAGAAGAAGAGGGCATCCTCACTCAAATTCAGCAACTTGAGCATCATAAAGGAAGCAAGCGATAAAAAAACTTCGATACGCCGGAATCTGCCGTTTTACATCCTGCTACTCGCAATAGTCCTTCTGATGCTTGGACTTGCAGACCCACACATACCACTCAAACAGGCGAAGGAGGGTGTGAACGTCGTGCTTGTGATCGATGATTCAGGGAGTATGCAGGCGACGGATTACACGCCAACCCGACTTGAGGCTGCAAAGA
>JAYELB010000068.1:0-4897 GCA_034717055.1 Methanobacteriota archaeon | reverse complement strand
CCGGGATGAACTTTGAGGATCGTGTGAAACTGTACATGACAATCGGAGGGGTGCCTGAATATCTGCTCAAAGCATCGGAATATGAAACGTTCACCGATTTTATAGAACTTGAGTTCTTCAGAAAGGATGGGTACTTCTACAGGGAGCTATATTTTATAATATCGCAGGAATTCAAAGAACTGAAGACATACTTCTCAATCTTAAACGCGATCGCATACGGCAGCACAAGACCCGGCGAGATAGCAAACTCTGTTGGAATCGACGCAAGAAAGATCTATCCATATCTGGATAACCTGATCCGACTTGGTTTCGTCGAGAGAACCGTACCGATCGTGGGCAGCGGAAAGGTTGGAATATATACGATCAAGGACAATCTCTTCGATTTCTGGTTCAATTTCGTTCACAAACACAGGGAACTGATGGAAAGAGGGGCATTTACCCTGCACAATGATGAATTGTCCGGTTATCTTGGAAAACGATTCGAAATTTTTGTGAGGGATGATCTATTCAATTATATGCCAGTGTCAGAGCGGTTTGATCGCATCGGGAAGTGGTGGCACCGTGACAAGGAGATCGATCTCGTGGCATTGAATGAAAAGAGCAGGGAAATTCTCTTTATCGAGTGCAAATGGAATGATATGAGCCACGGGGATGCAAAGAGGGAACTTGGTAAACTCGAAGAAATGTCAGAGCACGTGTTATATGACTCGAACAGGAAAGACTTCGGACTGATAGCGAAATCAATCGATAAAAAAGAGGATCTAAGGCAGTCCGGTTATCTGGTCATGGATCTTTCGGATTTCAGGTCGAAGATTGGTTGAATCCCCCCACAAGCGTCCCGTCCTTCACGCGCACAATCCTGTCCGCATGTGCCGCAATCTCAGGGTTGTGCGTGAATCCGAGACTCGCCCGCAAAAGGATAGCGGCATGATTGATACACGGCGAGTGGATTATTGCAACATGAGCACAACTGTTATTATATCAGAGAAGGTAACTACTTAAGTATGCTTGTTTCGGATGGAAACATCCCTATATTCGCTATAAAGGGTCAATAGAGCAAGGATATGAAATAGAGAGGTTATAAAGTATGGGTCTATTTGATACAATTTATTTTGATCGGGCGTATACATGCCCGGTATGTCAGGAGAAGATATATTCAGTCCAGGTTAAGGCATTTGAGAATCTATTAGAGGCATTCCGTGTGAAGGATTGCATTGGTCACGCAGAGGAGATGCGGATCATAAAGGAAGAGCTTTTCTGCAACAGATGTCGGGAGGATATCGGGAAGAGCATCTACATCGTTGAGGGCAGGGGTATTCTGCTGGGAATAACCGATAGCCTCGGGGAAGCACAGAGGCTTTTGAACGACCTGGATCAGGAGAAGCTTGTTTTGTGGTATCATGACCTTTATCATAGATATATCGCAGAGCGGAGAGAGAAACATTCGTATCAAAAGTTCCTGGAAGACCTCGGGGAATGGTATGGCGAAAGACTGCATGAACGTGTGGAAACCGATTCAATCGCTGAACTCAGGTTTATCTGGAATTCAAGATATCTCAGGGGAGCTTTAAGTCCAGTGGAGTTGATTGAAAGGTTTATGACCTATAAGAAGATGAGAAAAGCGTTGGATGAGCTCCGGGAGGAAGGTCAGGAGATTCTTGATATCTATTATGCTGAAGAGATCGATCCAGGGGAAGAGGAATGGTCGGTTGATGTCTATCAGGACGAGATCAATGAACGCTGTCATCTGAACTGGACATGGACGGTGATGAGCAGGAAGCAGCTGGCAGTTGATCGCGAGGAGGAGAGTGATCTGCCAGAGTGGGTGATTGTGGTCGAAGAGCCGTTCTCAGACGATGTGGTCTGCAAAGTCGTAGAAAAGTGGTTGCTGGGCAGGGGCTATGAATTTGGAGTGAGAATGGTTCTACTTGAAGAAGCAGGAGGTTCGGGGTTGATAAGGGAATTGAGGGAGATGGACATCGAATCAGAGATGGCAGAGGCTGTTTCTATTGATGATATGGAGAGGGAACTCGAAGAAGCGGAAGATAGGAGATTATCGGATTTCATAGGTGCAAGAGCGGATAAGAGAAAGGTTTTTTACTATGCGGGATTCTATGGTTCGCTTGTTCCGGATGTCGAGTCTGATAGGTTACTGGGCAGGATTGAAGGGATAACGCAGGATATCGTCTATGAGGGGAAGACGGTTGGGGAATGTGAGCAGAGGTTCAGGGAGGCTGTTTCTGGGTACAAAAAGGGATGAGGTGTCAGGTCGTCTGATATCAGGGGTTGCTTCGTGTCAGGGAGGCGGATCATCGAAGGATGTGCATCATGCTCTTCTGGTGTTGCGGGGGAAGCAGCCTGCCCTCTGTCAGTGAGATGGGGCATGGTATCTTGGCTTTCTGTCCACAAATTCCTTCCGCGACCTCGATGTAGCCTGCTGCTGCCTGCAGCGGGTGCGGGCGTGATGTGGGTGCTGTTGGGGCGCCGGGATGTTCGGGGCAAGGGGGGTCTGGTGCGATGAATTTTAGTGTGTGCGGGCGCAATCATGGTGGTAGGTACAGGAAATGGTCGATCAAGCGGAGATTCACAGGAAAGTCGTAAGCGGTGAGGTCAAGGAACGTAAAGATGCCGCACATCAATTCAAATATAATTTTGCAGTTCTTCCTGACAAGGAACAGGTGTGGGAAGACTTGGTTCGGCTGGCACACGATGAAAATGGTGATGTTCGGTGGCATGCAATATATACGATTGACGTTGTTTTTCAACATGTCTCTGATAAAGAACAGGCATGGAAAGATTTGCACAGGTTGGCTCAATGCGAAGACGGTTTTGTGAGGTTGGGTACGGCAAGTGCGATAGGTGCGGCTTTTCAGCACATTCCTGATAAAGAACACGCATGGAGAGATCTGCGCAGGTTGGCACATGACGAAGATAGTTTAGTGAGGCCAAGTGCAGTAGGGGCGATTGGCGCAGCTTTTCAGCATATACCGGACAAGAAACAGGCATGGGATAACCTGTATCGGCTGGTGCAAGAAGATACAGACCATTATGCCCGGTCAGACGCAGCACGCGCAATAGGTACTGCATTTCAATACATGCCCGACAAGAAACATGCATGGGAAGATCTGCACCGACTTACACATAAGAGTGATAGTAATATCCGGTCGAACGCAGCACGCGCAATAGGCACTGCATTTCAACATATACCTGACAAGAAACATGCATGGGAAGACATACATCGGCTGGCACAGGACGAAGACAGTTATGTCCGGCGGATGGTAGTATATGCGCTTGGTGACGCTTTTCAGCACATCCCTGATAAAGAGGAGGCGTGGCAAGACCTGCATCGGCTGACAAAGGATAAAGACGATGATGTGCGATTGGGTGCAGCACGTGTGTTTGGTTCTGCCTTTCAGCACATCCCCAAGAAAGATGATGCGTGGAAAGACCTGCATCGGATGATATGTGAAGATGATTGTGTGCAGCGGAGTGCAGTGGTACATGCACTTGGTCTCGCTTTTCAGCACATCCCAGACAAGAAACATGCGTGGAAAGTCCTGCATCGGCTGACAAAGGATAAAGACGATCACGTGCGGAGGAGTGCAACAGATGCGCTTGGTTCTGATTTTCAATATGTTCCAGAGAAAGAAGAGGCATGGAGTGACCTGCATCGATTGACAAAGGATAACAACGATGGTGTGCGGTTGGATGCAGCAAGTGCGGTTGGTTCTGCCTTTCAGCACATCCCCGAGAAAGATGAGGCGTGGTGGGACTTGATTTGGTTGACCGTGGGCAAAGGCAGTTTTATGCATGCATATGCAAACCATTCGTTGGGCAGAGCGTCCATATTTAAGGCAACCGAGACAGAAAGTGAAGATGATTTCAAAAGAGAACTAAAAAACGCCCTTGAATTTTTTGAAACATCATCAAAGGAAGATACTTATTATGATAATCCATCCAGTTTCTGCCTTCCGTTTTACAGATCGTTCTACACGATAACGTTTGAGGAAGCAGGAGCAAAAGGTGAAGTGGAGAAATATCTTGCCGAAGCAAAAATCGCATCGGAAGGCTCAGTGAATAAAGAAATACTCCTCGAAGCCGTAGAGAATCTTGCAAACGCGCTCTCGGAAGCTCATAAGGTAACGGACTTCGACGTCATGAAATCCGAGCTCAATTCCTACAGGCGGTACTGCGACTGCGCCGCAGACTTGATCGGTGCCGCAGAGGAGGGTACGCCGGGCGCAGCGCGGGTTTTGCGGCGCGGGCTACCGATAATCGATAATCAGGTAAGGGAGATCATACGCGAGATTCAGGAGAAGGCAGAAGCGGTACGCAGAGAGACGCAGGGCACGTCGCTCGAAGAGCTTGGACTTGCAACTGCCAGACCTGCTCAGGAACTGCACACCCAAGACCCATTGGCGCTGACGATGTCACTGGGCAGCATGGCGAGTAGTGCAAGAGCCTTGTGTGAACTCATTACAACTGATGATGAAAGGATACACGCGTGTGAACAACTCAAGAATTTGGGTGGGCTGGAGCTCTCGGAACAGGGTAGGGCACTTGACGGGGCATTAAAGTACATAACCGCATGTCTCCACAGCCATCACAACGAACCCCATCCTACTAAGACCCTGCACATTTCAGAGACGCAAATGGAGATTGTCAGGATCGCTGTAGCCCAGTTCTGTTTTGAACTGACCGAATCGTTTCCACTCGTTCTCAAAAACAAAGACGAGGTGAAAACGAAGGTCTTTTCAGCACTCGAAATTGCCTGGTTCTGCTGTTTTCTGTGGTCACCGACGATAGCCCCCCATCGATGCAGAAATCAAGAGATTATGCAACCAGTTGTCATGATAACCTGACTTTCGGTGAATTTAAATAGTATATCCTTTTACCG
>JAYELB010000067.1:0-4943 GCA_034717055.1 Methanobacteriota archaeon | reverse complement strand
TGTTGTGGTCGAATTGATCCCACACAAGCGGTAAAAGCCACCGGATTTAACCACAGAGGACACAGAGAGCACAGAGTTGTTAAACCGATCCTCTGTGTCCCTCTGTGCTCTCTGTGGTTGTATCCCCTACCGATGTCGTTTATGTCAGCCGCGGTGTTGTGCATCCAATTGACCATTACAGAATTGTGCAAAATCCACGAGATCTGGCAAGTCTTATAATTGATGCCCCACGTCTAAAAAGAAGGGACAAAAGTCATCGACACAAGTACTTAAGATATACCCAAAAGATGTATGATTGAATGGATACGCAAAATATGCTGAAGCAGATGTGCGAAAGCGATATTACTGACTCCGATATCAAGGCGATCTGCAAAAGCCGTGGTTTCCCTGCCAAAGAAGCAACTTCTCGCGGGGTCTTTGAGAACTTCTTCATCTCCACGATTGGCATAAAGGAAGTACTGGACTCATTAACATACGAGGAAGTTGTATTCCTCCACTTACTCCATAAGATGAACAAAGAAGTTGGTATCGCATACTTCAAGAGACTATACGGTTGCGCAGAATCCACAAACGGGTATTATTACGGGACTTTTACCAAGCAGTACCAAGAGACATTCAAAAAAGTGAAGAGTAATCTATTGCGGAAGGGTGTTCTCATTGGCATGGTCAAGGAGCAAAGAACGTATGCCAAGTATACCAAGATGGAACGCTGGCGATTCTCTTTTCCTCCGGAATTCGGAGAGTTTCTTCCACCCCTCGCCAGGGCTTCCAAATTCAAAGAAGCCGGAGATTTCAAGAGAGATGTGCTGCGTGATAAACTGCTCGAGCTTGCTGGAGGGGGCGAGAAACCATCTCCGTTATCAAAATCAGACAAAAAATCGTTCAAACTCACGATCAACGATGGCGAGCTGTCTATCGGAGGTGAGACGTTCAGAGCAAAACGCCTGTTGGATTGGCAGCAAGCCTGCTTGCATGCGTCCGTTAAAACCGATGACAAGGAGCAAAGTTATCAGAGTTATCATCAGAGTAGCGACATGGCTCCTGTTGAAGCTGCACTTTATACATTCTCACAACTTGGAGAGCATGAATGGCTACCCGCAGATAGTCTCGCGGTGATACTAAATATCTTTACAGGAGAGGATGTGGAGCACCCCGAACAGATATGTGAGGCGGGCTGGGAGTGGGGCTGCCTTGTAAAAGTTGTGGCAGGCGGAAAGGCATACTATCGGTTGCCTGACGATCCCCTCGAAGATGCAACCGCACCCTCGCCTGAGCAGTATCTACAGATTGCGCCTGACGGTACAGTAGTGCCCGATCTGGTGAAAATCCCTTATACCGTACTGGAAGTGCTGGCTTCGGTTGCACTCCTGGATATTCATAACGCCAATCTGCGAGCGACCGCAAGCATAATCAAGATAGGGAATGCGCTCACGACAGTTCAAAAAGAGGGTGTTTTTGAGTGGCTCAGGGTGAATTCATCTGGTTTTCGCACCGCAATTGAGATTGCTGAAAAGAGATGGGGTAAACAGATCATTCATGAATGCTTGATGGTTGCACAGGTAAAAGATCTGAGCCTCAAGGTGCAGATCGAAAAGTCATGTACCGGTTCGCAACTTGTATCGCTTCCGGATGATTATATTGCATTTCCCTGTGGCGTTCTTCCCGCGATACAGAAAATAGTGGGCGCGTCGGGGCATGTGATTAAGAAGGCGAGGAATGGATGATGCGACCAAAACCAGACTTAACTCGGGCAGATATCGACGAACTGAACGTCGTTTCCAACCAGTGCGATCTGCGCCATGATCTGCATAGTTATGTTGAATATATGCAAAACCGCGATGTAAAACGGTTACACCGGAGTAATGCGTTGAACCGATCCGATTCAAAGCGATTGGCAAAACTCATGAGCGATTCGTATACGATAGAAGAAGTAGAGGCAAACGGACATTCTGACTGGATCAATTATGTCGATAGACTGGCGCTTGCATTCAAGTTCACAAACTATGACACCGAGGGGACCTATATGGGGTATACCAGCAGTGAACCGTCATTTCCTGACAATTACATCGACGTCGATGCCAAAAAATATGGCGAGTTCGTTGGTTTACCACTCATAGAGCAGGAGAAGAAGCTTCTGGATGTATTAGTAAAAAATTATCTTGATGGTAATAATGAGTTTTATGGTACAAATGTGCTTGGCAGGCTATCCGGGTTCTCGACCCGGGGATCAGCGGTTGGTATTATGCCGGGACTCGATTTTACCAGTGTAAGGCGGTTTCTTATTAAGGTTTTGCAATCCTGTACACCCGGTGTCTGGTATACTACATCCTCATTGATCCGATATCTGAAAGAACACCATCCATTCTTTCTCATTCCAAAGAAGCCCAACTATCAACATAAACATTATGCAGAGAAAGGCAGGTATGGCAATTTTCAGGAGCGTAAGGACCGGTGGGGTACAGGGATACAAATTTTAGAGAGTGATGCGGATGCGTTTCTACGAGTGGAAGGTCGCTTTGTGGAACGGTTCCTCGAAGGATTGCCCCTTATTTTAGGATATATCGAGGTTGCCTATTCCAAAACCGAGTATAAAGGACGCCTGCCAGAGATGGATCAGCTTCAGGCGTTTCGAGTCAATGATATGTTCTTGCACGTGATGAGCGGTGACCTCATAGAGCCTAAAGTTACAGTGCAGCCGAATTTCGAGGTGCATGTGGAATCGGAATTGTATCCGGTTCGAATTCTTGCGCAACTGACAAAACTTGCGGATGTCGTAACAAAGGACAGAACAAACATCTTAAAACTTCAAAAAAAGAAGGTCTTGACCCAATTGAGCGAGAGAGTTGATTTTGACGTGATCAAGCTCCTGGAGAAGATGAGCGGTCAGAAACTGCCACAGAATGTTCGAATCGAACTCGACGAGTGGGTTGGGGCATCGGACGCGTTCACGCTCTATGAGAATGTTGTGCTTCTCGAGGGAGCCCCCAATCTGCCCGAAATCGACGAATTCACGATTGAATCTATAACACCTGCGATTAAAATCGTGCATTCACCGGACAAGTTGTTTGCGCAACTTGAACGGAAGGAGTTGATCCCTCTTCGCATAAAACATCGCCCTTTGGATCTTACGCCGCTTCCAGCCGGCGCAGACACGGCATTTCCCAGACAAGATCTGAGCGTTTCAAAATCAAAAGCAAGAGCAAAAGCAAGGAAGCGTGTGACGATAAAACGGGAAGTCCGGATCACATTTCACTTTCCGGCAAAAGAATTGATGGAAGAATTCCGCAAAGGACTTATGGCTGTTAGATGTCCTGTTGCTGCAGATTGGAGCGAATTGACACTCTCCTTTGACAAGCGTTACGAATCAGAGGTAAAGAAAGTCAGTAAGAAACTGTTAGATTACACCATCAAAATCGAGGACACCCTATGAGCACACAGAAGCCGCTCATAATCCAGAGTGATCGCACGTTGATGCTCGAGGTCGGGCACCCGGGGTACGTAGAATGCCGGGATTTTCTAGCTCTCTTTGCAGAGCTGGTAAAATCTCCGGAGTTTATCCATACGTATCGGGTAACACCACTCTCGCTCTGGAATGCGGCAGCACTGGATGTGCCGTTTAAAGAGATCACCTGCGGTCTTGAAGAGTTCTCGCGTTACAGCGTTCCGTCAAACGTCATCGTCGATATGAGGGAGTGGTACGAGACTTATGGCAAACTGGTGTTACAGAAAGCCGAAGACGCAGATGCCTGTCTGGAGCTTGTTGTTGCAGACTCCCATATCCTGGAACGAATCCGCAACAATGAGTCATTAGAAGACTTCTGGGCAGATAACGGCAGCCTCCCCGGACTCTTCATACCCGAAGCAAAACGCGGTGATCTCAAGCACGCATTGATAAAGGCGGGTTACCCAGTCAAGGACCTGTGCGGGTATCTGGAGGGGGGACGGTTCGATATCACTCTGCGTAGCATCGATCTCGACGGTGACGAATTTGCGCTGCGCGATTATCAAAAGGATGCTATAGATCTCTTTTACTGTGCAGGAGCGAAGACCGGGGGCAGTGGGGTGATTGTTCTTCCATGCGGTTCAGGCAAGACGATTATAGGGCTTGGAACGATGGCAGAGATATCAACCTACACATTGATCATCGCCACCAATAATGTCTCTGTTGCGCAGTGGCGCGATGAACTTCTCTCCAAGACCCACATCAACGAAACGGACATCGGCGAGTATACGGGACGCGTCAAAGAGATCAAGCCGATCACGATCACCACATACCAGATGCTGACACATCGTCAAACAAAGGATAGTCCGCTTCACAACCTGAAGATCTTTACCGAGCATAACTGGGGGCTAATTATATACGATGAGGTGCATATACTCCCGGCTCCGGTATTTCGTGCAACAACAGCAATTCAAGCCAGACGGCGGCTCGGGCTTACTGCAACACTGGTTCGCGAAGATGGCAAGGAGGATGATGTCTTTGCGCTGATCGGTCCAAAGCGATATGATGTCCCGTGGAAGACGCTTGAGAGTCGCGGCTATATCGCGGAAGCCATCTGTACCGAGTATCGCGTCCCCCTTTCGTCTAAAGAGGAGCTTAAGTACGCTCATGCCGATAAACGCGCCAAGTTTCGCATCGCAGCAGAGAACGAGCGCAAAAAAGAGCTTGTATGTGAACTCTTAGAGAACCACGCAGGTGAGAGCATCCTGATCATTGGTCAATTCATTTCGCAGATAGAAAAGCTTGCCAAATCACTAAAGCTTCCGATTATCACAGGCAAGACCAAACAGGACGATAGGGAGAAGCTCTATGATAAGTTCAGGAAGGGGGACATCAACACACTTGTGGTATCCAAGGTCGCAAACTTCTCCGTAGATCTGCCTGACGCCAGTGTCATGATCCAGATATCAGGTACTTATGGTTCGCGTCAGGAGGAAGCACA
>JAYELB010000066.1:0-4949 GCA_034717055.1 Methanobacteriota archaeon | reverse complement strand
CACAGAAACGGAAATAAACTGCTGCCCAGGTACTGAAAGGGTTATGAGATGCTTGAGCGGTATGAAGGGAAACTTTCTTGTACCGTTCTGAGACGAGGAGAGGCGGGTAACCGCCTCGTCCTTAGTCGGCTTATTCGTGGCATTCACGATTCTTTTTGCCGATTTTATCACGGATGGATGGATGGGCGGATGATATGAATTTTAACAGGTTATGTTCCGGCAAGCCCAGAGGTGATATCCGGGGACTGACCAAACATGAGCCGGATCCGGGGACGATATCCATGACGCTGAGTCGAGGTGCCACTATCTGATAGGGACCATATACCATAAAAAATAGATGGCGTCCGTCCTCTAAACGCCATTTCCAAATTCTTGCTTGAATCGTCTGTTCTCACAGCATGATCGCGCCCGCTGCCGCATACAGAATCATGGACGCGTCAAGCGAGTTTGTAACGCCATCGCCGTTCACGTCCGCATCCTCGCTATAATCCCCGGATACGACGATGTTAAGTGCAATCACCGCGTCCGCAGGCGTGATTACGCCGTCGTCGTTAAGGTCGCCGGTCACTGATGGTTCCGGTTCCGATGATGCCGATAGCTTGCACCAGAGCAATTTTCCGGTGTTTCCCTTCACCGCGCATACGCGGGTGGGGGTCTTGACGGAACCCACGTAGATCGTTCCCACATGTGGCATATCCATATACACATCAGTGGACGCTCCGGTGGTTATCAGGAGATCGCGGAGGCTGTCGCGGTCATAGTCTTGATCGGGTTGATAGTGCCACCCTGCACAATAATTGGGTTCCATCCACACGTCTTTGCCAGTAACGCCATCACCCCACAACACGGTGCTGGTGCTGTCCTTCTTTACGCATACGCTGGCAGTGGTATTGCCAGCTCCGGAATCGCAACTCCGCATCACAACCACATCATCCTTGCCGCCGCCGTCGAGATCGCCGTACGAGGAAGCGATCATGGATGCATTTGGACCGCTGATGCTATCACTCCAGAACACACTCGGGGTGTTGCCATCCCTGACGGTCACTGTGGCAGCAGTATCACCAGTTCCGGAATCGTAACTCCATGAATTCACGATCACCTCGTCATTTCCGTCGCCATCGAGATCGCAGTACGGGTAAGCCCAGATTGTACTACCTCCCACACCATCATCATCTCCTGTGACGCTCTGGCTCCAGAACTCGTGCCAGTCGGAGCCTTCCACAGCATATACTGTGCAGTTACATTTGCCTGTGGTTGAATTGTAACTTGTTGATTGTATGATTAGGTCATTGCCACCGGAATCAAGATCGGCCGGAAAAGCCGCCAGAGACACATATTCGCCTGTAATGCTCTGGTTTCGGAACTCCTGCCCGTTAGTGCCCCGCAGGAAGTGCAGTGTGGCGGTAGTGAATTCGTGTGTGCCCGGATCATAAATCGACCATACGACCAGATCATCCCTACCATCGCTACCACTCAGATCGCCGCATGGGCCGACATTGATCGCGATACCTTCGATACTCGCATTCCAGCTCTCATCTCCGTCAGAGCCTTGTAGAGCGCGCGCTGTGCTGGTTGTGTCCGAATTGCACAACACGACCACATCATCTTTGCCATCATCGCCGCAGATATCGCCGCACAGGTAAACCCATAACAGCAGATAACCATCTTCAGTGACGCTCTCACTCCATATCTCACCGCCGTCAGAACCTTGCATGACGCGCAGTGTGTATGTGGTTGTATCATCGGATGAATTGTAGCTCTGCAATACCACGACAACGTCATTCAGGTCGTCTCCGACGAGATCGCCATACCAGTAAGTATACAATAATGTGCTGCCACATTGACCGTCGCCTGTTACGCTATAGTTCCAGAGTTCGGTTCCGTCAGAACCCTGGATTACCTGCACGGTGTCTGTATGAGTATCTGTTCCCATATCGTAGCTACACGATTCCATAACCACATCCGCCCCGGCAACGCCGTCGATGTCACCGACTGGATACGCCGGATAGTCCAGACCGAAAAACATCGTTTCATAATCAACGTCCTGACTCCATAGTTCGGTGCCATCACGCCCATCTACCGCTGACACGCAGTCATACGTACATGTGCCGAGGTAACCTGATGAATTATACGTCCCGTTGAAGATGAGAACATCACTGTCCCCATCACCGTTCAGGTCTCCTGCAGCCATTCCGTGCGTGAATGGACTATCTGGCGAGGTTGATCCCATCTCTATATGTTCCGGGTACGTCGAGCCCATACCTACAGCCATACCCCTGCCAATACTCATGCCCATGCTCGGATCGATCATGTTCAATCGCCGATCATCGAACATGTCCATCCCGGTCATATCGGTCGGACATGTTACTACGCGCCCTGTACATACGCTTGCCAACATCGCTGAGGCAATCAACACCGTGATCACGACCGCGCTGGCATGTAATCTGTTTTTCATAGTATTCCTCCTTTATGTGTTGTCTGTGACCCATGAACATGATCACAGTACCTGATTGCTATAAGTGTTGGAAGATGTATATAAATTTGTCCCTTAACTAGGTTGTAAACTTACACTATGTCATGCCACAACTCCAGTATTCTCAGATGCTTGAATCCGAAGCAGTAGACGCCACTTAATCATATTCAACGAAAAAGAGCCGCTTATCGGTAAAAGCTCTCGGCCACGATGGTTGCCAAGGCAGCGCGTGCGGGATTCCTGCTAATCTCGAGCAGGCTGCACTCATGAGTGATGGGATACGGCGTGTGGACGAGGTGAGCTTCACTCTCGTGGCATTTGTACGGAAGCGACCTGCCAAAGCGTATATCGGTGCCGAGAGGTTGCGACACATTGCAGATGTACACGATAAAAAAGAAATTCGAGCGGATTGTGGCAGAAAACGATCTGCCATGATGCCGTATTGATCAGGGAAAATCCTCTGATACTAGAAGAGGTGATATTAAACCCTGAACTGATTGATTGGATCAAACCTCCTTAAACGGTAGGCGAAATATCGGATAACGTCTGTGTAATTTGTGTAATTTGCACCATTCGTGTATTATTTGCAGGGATTTCTGTAAATCGCGATCCCCGATCTGGACGCCACAGTGAAGTAACCACCCCTGCTGACACAAAGTATTAATACAGCATCGACAACAAAGTGATAATGTGAACTATTTAAATATTGCACTAATCATTTTACTCGTGTGCTGGATCGTCTTCGCATTTCTAAGTAAACAGGGAATTCTTGAGCGGTACAACATCTCGGCATTCGGGCCCATACTAATGGTCCGCACCATGCGCGGGCAGAAGCTGCTCACGATGCTGGCATACCCGCGTAGGTTCTGGAGATTCTTCGGAAATGTGGGGATCCCAATGATGGTTGTGGGAATGCTTATCATGTTCACGATAGTGATCCTGACCGACTACGTGATGCTCCAGGCATTGTCTGAGAATGCGATGCCTATGCCGGACAAATACAATGCTCCGCAGAACATCTTTCTGATCCCAGGTTTAAACGATTACATCCCGCTTGTCTGGGGCGCGATCGGGCTTATGGTCACGCTGGTTGTGCACGAACTTGCACACGCCGTTCTCTGCAGGACAGAGGGTGTCAGCGTCAAATCGATGGGTGCGCTGCTGCTTGGAATCGTCCCGATCGGGGGATTTGCAGAGCCTGATGAAGGGGAGTTGTTCGGGAAGGAGAAGGAGCCAGGCCCTGCAGATGCCCGGGGTGCAGGCACAGACTCCAACATTGGGGTTGGCTATGATTACGCGGTCAGGCAAACCCTTGAGACCGGGGGTGGAATTTGGCACGGAAACAGGAGCAAGAGTGCGGTAGAGCAGGAAAGGGGCAGTGAGACAGAGAATGGTGTATCCAGAAGATCGCGGATGCGGATACTTGCAGCAGGTGTCATGGCAAACTTTGTCGTCGCATTGATCGCATTCTCACTATTCTTCGGTCCGGTCCTCGGAGGGATAGCTCCGGTCAGCGATGTTGTGGTCGTATCGGTCGATGAAAACTCAGTTGCAGCACAAGCTGGAATAAAAGAGGATATGGCTATCACACAGGTAGATAGTACTACAATAAAGACTGCACATGACTTCTATGTCACCATAGCTACCAGAGAATCCCTACCGATGACGATACATACGAAGGAGCGGGACAAGCGCGAGGCATTCATACTTGCAGGAGAGGGTGCCACGATGCAAACTTGGGTTACGATCGAGGAGGTTATGTCGGATTCTGCTGCAGCGCGGGCGAACCTCACGAAAGGTTTGACCATCGCACGGATCGACGATACAAGAATCGATAACACCACTGATTTCATTATGTTTCTGAATACAACCGTGCCGGGTCAGACGGTCGAGGTCTTTTTTGCAGAGAATAACTCAACCATGATTGAACTTGGCTTTTTGCCGGACCGCAGTTGCGGATATTTGGGAGTGGCTTCTACCACAAGGATCAAATTCGCTGGCATGACCATCGGAGAATACCCGGCATCTGCGAGACTGCATATCTTTAAGAACATCCCGAGTTTCATGAACCGGATCGAGGGCTGGCTCTTCATCTTAGCGATGCCGCTGATAGAATTGGAGGGTGGCAGATTTGGTGGATTTGACAACTCCGTGCAGTTCTATGAGCCCATCGGATGGGCGGCAGGTTATGGTGTCCTCGTCTTCTGGATCGCAAGTGCACTGCTCTGGATCGGCTGGATCAACTTCTATGCGGGACTGTTCAACTGCCTGCCAGCAATCCCGATGGATGGGGGACACGTATTCAAGGACATTATCCACTCGCTATTTGGGTGGGTGATAAGCGACCACAACGCAGAGCAGTTGTCAAAAAGTATCGCAGTAGTATTTGCAGTACTGATCCTTGTTTCATTTGTGTTTATGATCTTTGGACCGTATATCGTGCACGGGTTTTAGCTGGATGTCCGACTACTCATCC